>CAKXAF010000140.1 GCA_934869045.1 uncultured Nitrososphaerota archaeon
CTTTTTTCTTGCCCCCAAGCTCCCCTTTTGCAGCCTGCACCGGATCTTCCGAGGCGACTGGACCTTCCCGGAGGAGGACTCCGGCAAAATGGAGGGGCCTAACGGCGTGGAAATCAGCTCCGTCCAACCCGACGGGGAAGATGTACTGGACGCCGTCACTCTCCCCGGGAACCATTGGGACCTGGAGACTGTCCAGCTCTTTGACCAGACTGACAGCCACGATACCCTGGCCCGCACCTTTCGGGAGCCGCTCTATGTCAGGGGCCGGACCCGGGAACGAGGAAACCTCTTTCTCTTTACCGACCGTCTCACCGGAAGGGGACTTTTGCTGGTCAAGGAAAGCCCCACCCACCTGAACGTCCTCAACCAGTACCCCGCCGATCTCTCCGTTTTTGACGGGACTGCGCGCCTCCTGGGCTGCGGACTTCCAGAGGGCGGCGGCGGCCGGGATTTCCGGTGCTTCGGCTCCACCGTGGGCGTAGGGGACGGCAGCCGCATTCTTTCCGAGTACAAGCGCTTTTATCTGGCTCAGTGGACCTCCGCACCGAAGCGGAGCTTCACCATGTCCAACACCTGGGGCGACCGGCACCAGGATCTGGCGGTCTGCGACAGCTTCATCCGCCGGGAGATTGACGCCGCCGCCATGATCGGCATCGACATCGTCCAGATCGACGACGGCTGGCAAAAAGGGGCCACCGCCAACTCCGCCCGCCGGAAGGGTGGAGTCTGGGAGGGGTATTATGCTGCGGATCCGGACTTTTGGCGGTCGGACCCGGAAAAATTTCCAGAGGGGCTGAAGCCGGTGTCTGCCTATGCTGCCTCCAAAGGCGTGAAACTGGGGCTCTGGTTCTCGCCGGACTCCTCCCGGGACTTCCGCAACTGGAAGCGGGATGCCGCCGTCCTCACCGAACTCTGGCGGCGCTGCGGCATCTCCCATTTCAAGCTGGACGGGGTAAAGCTCCGCACCAAGGCGGCAGAGCGGAACTACCTGTCCCTGCTTTCCCGGATTACCTCCGAAAGCAAGGGGGCTATCTTCTTCAACCAGGACATTACCGCGGAGGATCGGACCGGCTATCTCTGGCAAAAGCAATATGGGACCCTTTTTGTGGAAAACCGCTACACCACTTGGGGCAATTATTATCCTCACAACACCCTGCGGAACCTCTGGACCCTCTCCCGGTTCTTCCCCGCCCGGAAATTCCAGTTTGAACTGCTCAACAACCGCCTCAACCGGGACCGCTACAGCGGCGATCCCCTTGCGCCGGAGCAGGTGGACATCCGCTATGAATTCGCCTGCGTCTTTTTCGCGAATCCTCTCTTTTGGATGGAGCTGCAACACCTGGCCCCCGAAGACCGCGCTGCCCTGCAGAAAATCGTCGGGACCTACCGGGAATGCCGGGACGACCTGGCAGGGGCCGAGGTTCTTCCCATCGGCCGGATGCCCTGCGGAGCTTCTCTCACCGGGTTTCAGGCTGACTGCGGCAACGGCAGCGGCTATCTGCTCCTGTTCCGGGAGCCGCTGGCCCCGAAGGCGGGCATCCTGCGCATCCGCCCGGTGGCCGCCCCCGCTTCTCTCCGCCCGCTGGCCTCCAATTTATCCAAGGACGGCTACTCCATCACCTGCGACGGCGAGTGGCTCCGGCTTTCCATGGACGCGCCCGGTTCCTACCTCCTGCTCCGCTACCGAAAGTGACAAGTCTATTCTATCCGTTTTTCCCATAAACTGATAGCAGCCCCGTCCGCCGGACTCCGGCAGGACGGGGCTTTTCTTCAGGAAAGGAAGACGTTCATGTGCTCACCTGCCCGCTGCCTGGCCGCTCTCCTGGCGGTCCTTCTCCTGCTGCTTCCCCAGAGCAGCGCCGCCGCAGAGGATTTCGACCTCCTCCCTCCTCCCGCCTACGCAGATTTCTCCCCCTATCAGATGACGGTCCCCCTCGCCCTGCCAGTGGAACGTCCCGACGTGAACAGCCCCTTCGGCTGGCGCTTTCATCCTCTTTCCGGCGTGCTGGACTTTCACACCGGCATCGACCTGTCCGGAAAGGAAGGCAGCCCCATCCGTGCAGCCCTGAGCGGCACGGTGGAAACCGCCGGGTTTCACCCCAGCTACGGCAACTACCTTATCCTGGACCACCACAACGGTTTTTCAACCCTCTACGCCCACTGCAGCCGCCTGCTGGCAGAGGAGGGCGATGTGATCCGTAAGGGGGAAACCATCGCCGAAATCGGTTCCACCGGCGACGCGACGGGGCCGCATCTGCACTTCGAGGTCCGCCTGAACGGCGTCTGCCTGGATCCGGCCTTGGCTCTGGGTATCTCCGGCATACCGGAGGGTACCGATGCTTGAATTTGTCTGCAAAAAGCTGCGGATTGTGGTACGCTTTTCCTTCTTTGCCGTTCTGCTGCTGATGCTGGAGCTGCTCAAAAGCGACTGGGGGCTTTGGTGCGCGGGGGCGAGCCTCCTCCATGAGGCGGGGCATATCCTTGCCTATGCCGCTGTGGGCTCCGCCCCCCGGGAAATCCACTTTGAGTGCGGCGGAATCCGGATCGTGCCGCCCGAAGCCCTGCTGCGCCCCAAAAAAGAAGCCCTGGTTCTGGCGGCGGGCAGCTTCGCCAATTTCCTTGCCGGCGGGATCCTGCTGACCCTGGGATGTCGGTATGCCGCCGGCTTCCACCTGCTGCTTGGCGCATTTAATCTGCTCCCGCTGCGTGCCCTGGACGGCGGGCAGCTTCTCGGCCTGCTGGCGGAGCGCTTTTTCAGCCTCCGGACAGCGGAGCGCCTCTGTCAGGCAGTCAGCCTGCTTTTTCTGGCCCCGCTTCTCTGGGGCGGATGGCTGCTTTTCCAGCAGAGTGGAAACTTTTCCCTTCTCCTGACCCTGGCCTGCCTGCTGGCCGCCACCTTTCCCGCCAGGCGGAAAAGCGTTTGAACTTTCCGGGCGGGCATGGTATAATAACCTCAAAGACTTTTCCTGCGGAAAACAAAGGCCGCTTCCGCGGCTTTTGGGCCTGGCGGCCCACTTGAGAACATTGTATCAGCGTCCGGTTTTGCTGACGCAAAACAGCGGCGGCCCTGCCGCCTTCCGAATCCTTTCGGTTTCGGCGGACGCAATATAATAACCTCAAAGTCTTTTCCTGCGGAAAACAAAGGCCGCTTCGGGCAAGAAAGCTCTAGCTGAAAGGAGCCGCAACCATGGCAACGATCAAGGATATCGCCGCCCTCAGCGGCGTCTCCATCGCAACGGTGTCCAAGCATATCAACGGCATCCCTGTCAAGGAGCAGAACCGCCTGCGCATCGATGCTGCCATCTCTGAACTGGGCTATCAGGTCAACATCGCCGCCCGAACCCTCAAAACCCGCCGCTCGATGACCGTCGGCATCCTCCTGGACAGCCTTTCCAACCTCTTTTACACCTCGGTGATCTCCGAGGCTGAGGAGCTTTTGCAGGAAAAGGGCTACACCTCGATCCTTTTTGAAACCAAAGGCTCCCTCCAAAGGGCTCTCCGGGGAATCGACCTGTTTTCCTCCAAGTCAGCGGACGGGATCCTCTATCTTTCCAGCCAGTGCAGCCGGGAGGTCATCACCCGCTGCGCCGGACTTTCGATCCCCCTGACTGTGGTGGACTCCATCACCCCGGATGCATCTCCGTCCTGCGACTTCGTCCTGACGGAAAATGCACGGGGCGCTTTCAGCGCGGTGGAATACCTCCGGGGCCAGGGCCACCGGGATATCGCGGTAATCACAGGCTCCGCCGCGCATTTTTCCGCCAACGAACGGCTCCGAGGCTACCAAAACGCCCTCCGCCAGGCCAATCTTCCCCTCCGGGAAGATTGGATCCTTCGGGATGAATATAATATTGACGGCGGCTACCGCTGTGTCCGCCGCCTGCTGAAAAGCCCGGCTCAGCCCACCGCTCTGTTGGTCTGCAATTATTTCATGGCCGTAGGCGCGGTAATGGCGCTCAATGAATCCAATACCGCGATCCCAGATCAGCTTTCCGTGGTAAGCTTCGACGAGATCGAACTGATCAAAGCGATGAAGCCGCGCCTGACTACCATAAACCAGCAGACCTCCGTCATTGCCGCCCGGGCCGTGGAGTGCCTGACCGCCCGCATCAACGGCAGCCAGGAGGAGGAAAAGGTCCAGCTGGTCCCAACTGTCATGGTAGAACGGGATTCGGTAGCCCAACGGAGGCCTTAAAATTTTCATTTATAAATGAGCGCATCCCATCTGTTTCTCGCTTGAGTGACAGATGGGATGCGCCCGTTTTCTTTTGGAAACCGTTTTAAAAAATGGAACGCTCTTTACTTGACAGTACGGAAATATTTCCGGAACAGCCGGGCGGATTTTGCGGACATCCGCTCAAGCTCGGCCCTATCGGCCTCGCCCACATAGTATTCACGCATCAGCTCACCGTCCATGGCGGCGATCCGATCATGGATGGGATACCAGTTGTCCATGAGGAAGCAGGCATATTTCTGAAGGCGGTGCTCCCCAACCAGGCGGTACTCTTTGGAAATGGTGTCCACCGCCACAGAGTACTTGTCCTTTATGGACTGGAGAATGTCCGTCCGCTGATTTTCATGGGCAAATACAATGGTGGAACAGATCGCACCGTTCCGGTTATGCTCAGTACTGGAATGGCTGTCGGTGGAACCGACGATGGGATGGACCCGGCCGTATCGATACTCGTCGTAGTAAAGTGCCGTCTGAAACCCGTTTTGCTCATAATAACTCTCTCCGCCCAGCACTTCAAAGGCATCAAAGGGGTGCTTTTCCATCATATAACGAGTGAACGCCTCCGGAATTTGCCACATGTCAGAGATCCAATAGGGGTGCGCGAAAATTCCCAGGCCGCCGGCCTCTCGGATTTTCTGGAAAGCCCAGACACACACCGCATAGGAGGTTTTGTCAACATTTTCCGGACAGTCGGCGCAGACCTCCGATTTCTCAATTTCCCGGATCTGCCGCTGGTACTCCTCCTCTGAAAGGATTGCAGGCGCCGAATAGCCTTCCAGAACGCGCTCTTCCGTCTTTCCGGCCGTGTCGACATAGTTTGCCAAGGAAGGCAGCAGACCATTCACAGAGAAAGTGCCGCCTGCGTTGACAATATGAACGTTTGTCATCGGCAGATGGACCTCCTCGCCGGGGAGAATATTCAGCTCCATCTCCACGTCCCGATAAGCGCTGCGGGCCTCCAAGGAGGGATAGTACCGGCCGTGGTCAGTTATGACGATAAAATCGTATCCGATCCTGCGGTAGTTCGCGCAGACGATAGCGGGATCCTCTTTACCATCTGAACGGAAGGTGTGCATATGCAGATCGCCGCGGAGAGGAATCCTGCAAGCAAGGTCGGGAGCCAGGGCATAAACGGAAAGCTGCACGACGGAGGTGTCTCCCTGAAAGACGCGGATAAAATGCTCGCATTCAGCGCTGGCTGTGTAGGTAAAGCGCAGTGCGCCGTCCTCATCGGGGGACAAATCGAAAATGGTCTGGTTCCACGCAGAAAATTCCTGCCGCGAACTTCCAGAGTCCAAGCGATGCACCGAAACGCGGCAGATGCCGGAAAATTCCGCATGCTTTCCCAAGGGCTTAACGGTGATCTCCGTCGGCTCATTCATCGGAAAGACCTTTGGATAAACGTCATAGTTGTAGAGGGCCGGCTGCATGTTCATTCCTCCAGTGAAGATCAAATTTTATTTTGATTATACGCGCTCCTTAAGGCAATGTCAACAAAAGATTCGTTATGCCACCTGCCGCATTCGTTTATAAAAGAAATAATCTCATCTTTCTTCAGCCAGCTTCTTCCGAGCAGAAGCATAAAAACCGTTGACATCTGCCCGGAATCATGCTAAAATAAATATGAAGAATAGGCAGACGAGGTTCTGCTTATTTTATTTACCCAAACCTTAAACGTTTAACTCTTAAAGGAGGAACTGTTATGAACAAACCGAAAATCGGTATTCGCCCCGTTATCGACGGCCGTTGGGGCGGCATCCGCGAGGGTCTGGAGGCCCAGACCATGGGCATGGCTCACACCGCCGCCAAACTCATTTCCGAAACGCTCCGTTACTCCGATGGCTCTCCCGCCGAGTGCATCATCGCCGACACAACCATCGGCGGCGGTGCGGAAGCCGCCCGCTGCGCCGAGAAATTCGCCGGTGAAAACGTCGTCGCGACCCTGACTGTCACCCCCTGCTGGTGCTACGGCTCTGAAACGATGGATCTGGATCCCAAAACCATCAAAGCCGTCTGGGGCTTCAACGGCACTGAGCGCCCCGGTGCGGTCTACCTGGCTGCTGTCCTCGCCGCCCATGCCCAACGCGGCCTTCCCGCCTTCTCCATCTACGGTCACGACGTCCAGGATGCCTCTGACGCCTCCATTCCCGCCGACGTATCGGAAAAGATTCTCCGTTTCGCCCGCTGCGCGCTGGCTGTCGGACAGATGAAAAACAAAGCCTACGTCAACATCGGCTCCGTAGCCATGGGCATCATGGGTTCTTACTGCGACGCATCATTTTTCCAGAAATACCTGGGCATCCGTGCCGAGTGGGTGGACATGACGGAAATTCTCCGCCGCATGACGCTGGAGATCTACGACCACGACGAGTATGAAGCCGCCATGGCCTGGGTCAAGGAAAACTGCCGGGAAGGCATCAACGTCAACGCCGCACCTAAGGTCTTGGCCGGTATCGTGGAGAAATCCAAAGTTGTCAAGGACGACTGGTCCTTTGTTGTCAAGATGACCCTCATCGTTCACGATATCATGCTGGGCAATCCCAAGCTGGACGAAATGGGCTGGCACGAGGAGGCGCTGGGGCGCAACGGCATCCTGGGTGGCTTCCAGGGCCAGCGGATGTGGACCGACTGGCTGCCCAACGGCGACTTCACCGAAGCGATGATGAACACCACCTTCGACTGGAACGGCAAGTAGGAGCCCACCATCCTGGCTACGGAAAACGACGGTCTCAACGGCACTGCGATGCTTTTCGGCAAGCTGCTGACC
>CAKXAF010000141.1 GCA_934869045.1 uncultured Nitrososphaerota archaeon
GCGTAGCCCTGTTCAAAATAGCCATTAGACATGGTTAGCTCATAAAAATCGACCAGCATGGTCAGGTTGCGGTTGTCGCTCCAATTCATCGTCGGTTTCTCCTTTTATGCGTGATAATTCACGACTGTTATTCCGTTTCCCAGCATGGAAACCAAGGCTGCCGTTCCCATCAGCACCGCATCATGACCGGGGGAGTCATAGGTCTCCACCAGCTGCCGGGGAACAATGATTTCCAAAGGACGGTTTTCCTGATTGCAAGCAGCTTTCAGAGTCACAGCAAACTGCTGGATGCAGATGTCTGTACAGCAGCCGGTAACCACTGCGGTTTCCACGTCCTTTAATGCTTCCGCCATTCCGGGGGCAAAAAATGCGTTGGTGCTGTTCTTTCGAATCACCGCGTCCGGCAAGTCACAGATCTCACTAACCAGCTCTGATTCCTCCGTCCCCTCCAAACAGTGAACCGGATAGGACTGAAATTCCGCCGCATCCGGCTGATGACAGTCCGTCACCCCGATAATCGGGATCCCTCGCTTCCGGCAATCTCGCAGAAACGCGGCAGTCCGGGGAATAATTGCCGCAACACGAGGACTTGCCAAGGCGCCTGTACAGGTAAAGCCTCGATTCATATCGATGGTCAAAACCACCGTGCGCTGCCGGCCCAACAGATCTGGGCTCCATTCCGGAAGAGATTCCAGTTGTTCCTGTACAGCGGCAAGGCTGTCCATATTCTTCATATGGCTCCCTCCTTCGCCAATATTTTACTCGTATTTCATAGGATTTTCAATGGCCGAAAGGAAAAAAGTCGAATTTTCCAATCAAATCCGGGTATCCAGCAGGGATACATACCGATCGTGGAACTGCTCAAACGTCCCATTGTCCAGTGCGTCCCGGATTCGCTCCATCAGAGTATTATAAAAATAGAGGTTGTGCATCACGGCCAACCGCATCCCCAGCATCTCATTGGCTTTAAACAGGTGGCGGAGATACGCGCGGGAATGCTTCCGGCAGGTAGGGCAATCGCATTCCGGATCGATAGGCAAATCGTCCTCCGCATACTTGGCGTTCATAATATTTCGGATGCCGCTCCAGGTATTCAGGTGGCCATGACGGGCGTTGCGGCTGGGCATCACACAGTCAAACAAATCGACCCCCCTGGAGACCGCCTCAATAATATTCCCCGGGGTGCCGACGCCCATGAGATACCGGGGCTTTCCGACTGGCATGTGGGGCTCCACAGCGGAAATAATGCGATACATTTCCTCTGCAGGCTCACCCACAGCAAGACCGCCGATCGCGTAGCCGTCCAGATCCAGCGCTGCGATCTCCTTCATGTGTTCAACCCGGAGGTCGTCGTAAACACAGCCCTGGTTGATACCAAAAAGCATCTGATTGGGATTGATCGTATCCGGCAGCGTATTAAGCCGCCGCATCTCCTCCTTGCACCGACGGAGCCAGCGGGTTGTCCGAGCACAGGATTGGGCGGAATAGGCATGAGTGGAGGGGTTTTCCACACACTCGTCAAAAGCCATGGCAATGGTGGAACCGAGATTCGACTGAATCTGCATACTGATTTCCGGACTCATAAAGATTTTTCGCCCATCCACGTGAGAGCTGAAGGCAACGCCCTCCTCCTGAATTTTGCGGAGCACCGCCAGAGAGAAGACTTGAAAACCGCCGCTGTCTGTCAGGATCGGGCGGCTCCAGCCCATGAATTTGTGCAGGCCGCCCATTCGGCGAATCAGTCCGTCTCCGGGGCGTACATGGAGATGGTAGGTATTGCAGAGCTCGACCTGACATTTCAGATCGACCAAATCGTAAGAAGAAATCCCGCCTTTGATAGCAGCGGAGGTGCCGACGTTCATAAATGCGGGGGTCTGGACAGTCCCGTGAACCGTCGAAAATTCGCCGCGCCGGGCAGCGCCGTCTTTTTTGAGGAGGGTAAACATGTATGGCGTCCTTTCTTTTGGTGGTAGAAACGGTGTCGGGTGCATCGGAAAACAGCATTCCGCCTCTTTTCTCATTATACCCCTTTCATCTGTTTTTTCAAGCGTTCAGCCGCAAAATTTATTCAGCGCTCTTTGGAAGAGCCATATTTATCTGATAAACATGATACCTGGAAAAAACGAGCGGTGCAGGAGCTCTCCCCCCTACACTTTTCTATTATAATAGCAGACTTCTATTAAAAAGTCAATATGAAAGATAAAAAATGGGGGATTTTCTGTCTTCGACATTGTTGAAAAACAGCTGTCCTACACCGTTTCTTCATTGATTTTCTTAAATTTGCTTTTTATACATATCAGCATAGGTGATATATTGGTCGTTGCTCGGCGGCAAGACCAGCTCTTCAGTGGAACAATATTTCAGATAAAGCTCATCATTATCTCCTATACCAAAATTCCAATCCAAAACCAAGTTTTCATCAATCCCAATGGTATAGATTTTCAGTTTGCTTAACCTCTCTTTTAACTCTGGTCCGTCCGGGATAAAAGCAGTAAGAGGGCTATCTTCTTCAAACAGATACCAATTTCCCTGTATTACCCCACAGTGGTCGCAGTGATTTGCAAAACATTCCCCCGCTGTTTTTGAAACTCCAGTATACACGTTATATTTCTGTTTTATGTACCTTAAAAGGGCTGGTGGAATATCCTTTTCATCGTCTACCCACGAAAGAAATAATGGCTCGTATCCAACCAAATCTTCAATGGTTTCACTTTCAAAGCAGCCGTTGTCGTTGCGGTATAATCTTGTATGTTCTCCAATTCCAAGGCCGATGACACGTGTGGGCTTTCCGCAACGGAAGCAAGTCTGCATTCCCTCCACGATATATATATACTCATGTGCAATAATAGTCAATTCCCGCTCTCCTGAAATCCAACGTGCAAGTTTTACATAATTGCTAACCGGCCCCTCATAAAACCACTTTTTAATCACAGGATCCCAATGTGCTCCCATACTCTTTGCAAGTTCCTTTTCTGAATAAGGAACTTCTAAATACAGATTTCCATGCATGAGGCTTCCCTCCATTTTCACAGAATCAATTCTGAACATTTAACTTGTTGCGGATTCATTACAAAAGAATTGCAATCAAAAAAATACAAACACCTATTCAAACACAATTACAAAACGCCGCCAACCATTGTTTTAATAAACTCCTGCTTATCAAAGAGGATCTGTATCAGTTCGTTTTCCTGCTGCCAGTTCAACGGCTCAGAATGGCAGCAGGTGTTTCGCAATCGACGAAATTTTTCTAACTCCTCGGCATATGTTTTCCACCACTGCTCATCGCAGGCCTGTTCAAACAGAATAGCCTTGCGGGAAGCTAATCGAGAGCGCAATTCTTCTTTATTTAGAAGATACGTAAAAGTGCCGACCGTTACTTTATAATCCTTTACATCACATAGTTTTTCCGTGTAAATCTTCTCATCCGGAAACAGTCCTTTCAATTTTTCTAAAAGCATTTCTTTCAGCATGGATTCCATTGTCTTGCAGAACAAGATGCCTGCGCAAGATGCATCCATATCCTCCAAGTTATACCGTTTTCTCATCATGGCAAACAACTCATGCAGCAAAATACTGCTGGTGAGCCTTTGTTGAATTATCGGCGGTAAACTTTTTATATTAGATGCAGAAAGACCGAACGCCTCTAGCTGCGCCGGTGTAAGAGAACTGTTTTTCCACAAACCATCCAGCTCTTGAAAAAGGGGGGCCACCAGGCTGTCATCCAATTCCCCATCCATTGTTAAGGAGTCGACGCCAGGTACTTCTTGTAGCAAGCGTTCTATCTGCTTTTCATTTTGCGGCACATCGGGATTGTCTGCTGCTTCTTGCAAGGCGCAAAGAGCATAGCTGTCCAGAATTCCTTTGACCTTTCGGAATAGCACAGAATGCTGCCAAACGGTATAATCACCGATTACATACAAACGGTACTTGGCTCTCGTGGCTGCCACATTGACAATATTAGCGTTTACCCACCGAACTGCCGGCAAAGCATTCTTATCGCATCCAAGCAGAAAAATAACCTGATCCGCCTCTTTGCCTTGGAAGGTATGCACGGTTCCAATGTTTTTTTCTACCCATTCAGCAAGTCGATTATCCTCCTGGTACTCCGGCTGAGATCGAATCATCCTTTTCATACCGTCCCGCACGGTGGTAAACGGGGTAATAACAAAAAGGCTCGGGGTATCTTCAGCTAAACGAAATGCTTCCCGGATAAGCTCCCACGCCTTTTCTCCCTGCGCTTCCACAAAATGATCCTTGCCCGTTCTACTGTTTTCACTTCCGCTGACATTGATCCAGCCGGAACTTCTCCGACAGAAATGGGCTTCTTTTTCAGGTCCTGGAAGAGCAGTCTGCTGTTTCATCATGTGGTTATAAGATAACGCGTTGGACAACTCAAACATAGGGCTGATGCACCGTCGATGCACAATCAAGGGACATCCCACCCAGGTTTTCTGTTCACCCTCTATGTAGGTCGTCCCCACTGTATTCAATCGATCGGCGAATCCTTGAACAGAATGGGCTTTGGATTGATAATAGCCGGTATAGTCGTTTTGGATCACCAGCTTAATCAAATCCAGTTCATCCGTCACAACCGGTTCCACCTGCTTGGGGTCGCCAACCACAATGGCGCGGCGGCAGCGGAAAAGAGAGCCCAATGCCATTTGCGGAGCGGCTTGCCCAGCCTCATCGATAATCAGGCAGCCGATTTCTCCTGGATGTCGAATGGAAGACAGCATATTTCCGGCTGATGCAAACGTAGTGGAAAGCACTGGTGTCAGCAGAAACACCGTGTTCAGCAAAGAACCAAATGCTGCTTCCCGGTCGCGCTGAGAAAATGTCACAGGATTCTTACCATCATCCCCCGGTTCTTTCCAAAGCAGTAGCAGATTTTTAAAGTTCCACAAACACGCTTTAGACCCTAACAAAAACGCCTTATGAAGTTTTAACGCCTCATAAAACAGCTTCTCCCGTTCCCGATTATAAGCCGCTGTTTGCCAGGGATTAGCGACCTGCGATGCAGTGGATTCTTTATCCTTTTCACTATCATACAGACGGAAAAGTTATCGTCCAGTACCGTCATCGCCTGATCGCCGCGCCGCTCGGAAGCTGTCCTCAAAAGCGATAAATAGAACTTACGGGCTTCTGTGATTTTCTTTAAACATTCCTTCATTTGCAGGCGCAGCTGGCCTACCTGATCAAGATATATTTGCCGCTTTTTCAAAAATTGGGTTTGTTGATCTTCAAGGTCGCTTATTGCCTCGCTTTGCACATCACATTTCCGGCTTTGCTGTTCCAGTTCCTGTTGCAGTTGTCCCGTCTTCACCGTCTCGTCTCGAAAGCTCTGTTCCGCTTCGGCCAAGGCTTGATACTGCTCTTGGATGGTGCGAGACAGCATGGTGGGATGACGAAGAAATTCAAGAACAATGTCTCGGAACCGACGACTGTTTTCCAGTTCCATAATTTGCTGGCGAAGCTTTTGAATTTGATTTTCAGCATTCGCTTGATTTTCATCCTGCAAAAATTTCCGCTGTCGTAAGCCAGCCAGTTCTGTCTGATAATCTTTCAAGGTCTGTTCAGCCAGCCTTAACTGCTGCGCCAGATCCTGCAGTTCCTTCAGCATCTCTTCCGCATTTCGCTGCCGTAGGGCCTCAAGGCCGCCTATTCTTTGGGCTTCGTTGCGCAACGACGCTCTTTCACCTACAAAACATTTCCTGCGCCACTGATCTGCTGGAGCTCTTGTTCCATCTGTCTGACTTTTTCATATTGCCTCTTGAAACGATGAGCGGCGCTTATATAATTTCCTTTGTACTGCTGAATGCTATCATTGGAGCCAAAACTTCCGATATAAGTCTTTAAGACAGCATACATATACTCTTTCAGATTGCTCATCTTCCCGAATGGCGCGGAAATCAATCCCCAGCGATCCCATTCCCCGTCTTTTTTTTTCGCCAAGTCGTTGGCCAACTTTGTAAAGTAGATATCCGGGTAAGCCTGCCACTCATACCTTTCCTGCTGTTGATTCCATACGGTATAGGTTTCCCTGTCCGCCTCCTCTATTTGAAATAAATGCTGCACCTCCAAAAGACCTCGACGAACAGACTCATTTTCCTTCTTACCGGGTTCCATACCTTTCAGCAAAGCTGTTCCGTCCGGCAGTTCTTTCGTGATATTCTCCACAGCGGCGTTGTTGCATGAGGCCACCAGCATCCCGTAATCTTTCAGCCGTTCATCAGCAAAATCATAGTAACCCCAGCAGTATTGAGAATATCCCCTGTACATCTTGCTCCCATCCTGAAAGCGTCGCTGAATAAAAGCATCATCCGGATCTTGATACTGGACGAGTAGGTTCGCCCGTTCCACAACATTGCCGGCTATAATTTCTTTCAGCAGAGTAGTCTTCCCCGTGCCGGGAGGACCGTTGACAGAGAAAATTGGCTGATTATCCAAAGAGGGACACCAACTCAAATTGACTGCCAGCTGCTGCATCAGGCAGGGCATAAATTTGGACGGCCATTTACCGAGAGGTGCTTTAGCAATATCCAAATGGCGATGAAAAAAGTCGGCGCGCTCTTCCTCCAGTCCGTTTTTCCAGGCACCGCGTACATCGATACGACTATGAAGATCTAACCAATGCAACTCTGGGCTTTCTTCTGCATACACTCCGGTTATGTAATCCAATATCGCCTGTTCCATCGGATTTTTACCGAATTCTCCACCGCTAATTGCTTGTTCCACCATACGCAGATCATCCGCAAAAAAACTGTTGGCCAAGTCACTATCGCGAAAAATATCTGTATCCCGCGCCTTAATTTCTTCGTTCCGATACCGGCGGTAAATCATGACGCCGTCCCAACTCATTTCCTGCTCCGGTTGGATAATATTTGCTAAATATTTTATTTCTACTTGATTCCGAATAGAATTCAGCAGAACTGAGGTGAGCAGTTGTCCAACGCGCCCTTCCTC
>CAKXAF010000142.1 GCA_934869045.1 uncultured Nitrososphaerota archaeon
GGTCAAGGCAGCTGCCGCCGCCAGAATTCTGCCTTTCATACGCATCCTCCCCACTACTCAAACAGCGCTTCGACGAAATCCTCCGGCACAAATTCCTGCAGATCGTCGATCTTCTCCCCCACGCCCACATAACGCACCGGCAGCCCCAGCTGATTCTTGATGGAAACGACGATGCCGCCCTTGGCGGTGCCGTCCAGCTTGGTGAGGACGATGCCGGTGATATTGGCGGCCTGCATGAACTGCTCCGCCTGGTTCACAGCGTTCTGGCCGGTGGTGGCGTCCAGAACCAGCAGGGTCTCCACGTCGCAGCCCTCGGCCCGCTGGCTGACGATGCGGAACATCTTGCCCAGTTCATCCATAAGGTTTTTCTTATTGTGGAGCCGCCCTGCGGTATCGATGAGGAGGATGTCGGCATGGCGGGCCTTGGCGGCCTCGATGGAATCGTAAACCACTGCGGCAGGGTCAGCCCCCTCCTTGTGCTTGACGATTTCAACGCCGCTGCGCTGCGTCCAGATTTCCAGCTGCTCGATGGCGGCGGCGCGGAAGGTATCCGCCGCCCCCACCAGCACCCGCTTGCCCTGGGCCTTGAAGCCGGCGGCCAGCTTGCCGATGGTAGTGGTCTTGCCCGCACCGTTGACGCCGATGACAAAGAGAATCGACGGGGAGGTGGAGAGCTTCATGGGTTCCTCCTCCCGGAGCATATCGGCAATGATGGCCTTGAGCATATCCTTGACGGCAGCGGTGTCGTTGACCCCGGTCTCCTTGATTTTCTTCCGGAGCCGGCCGCAGATATCCGACGCGGTGGCGGCGCCCATGTCCGACATAATGAGGACCTCTTCCAGTTCCTCCAGGAACTCCTCGTCCACTTTGGTAAAGGAATGGATGACGCCCTCCACCTGACGCATCATGGCGTCCTTGGTTTTTTTGAGCCCCTCCCTGATTTTATCGAAAAATCCCATTGCGGGTCCTCCTTACGGTTGCGATTCCAGGTCGCCCATCTTCGAAGCGATCTCTGTGACCTTCAGCTCCAGCAGCTTGGAAACACCGCGCTCCTGCATGGTAACGCCATAGAGCACGTCGGCCTCCTCCATGGTGCCGCGGCGGTGGGTGATGAGGATAAACTGGGTGCTGCCGCTCATCATCCGCAGATAGTTTGCGTATTTTACGACGTTTACGTCGTCCAAAGCCGCCTCAATCTCGTCCAGGACACAGAAGGGCGCCGGACGGACTTTGAGAATGGCAAAATAAATGGCGATGGCAATGAACGCCTGCTCCCCACCGGAAAGAGCGCTGAGGCTCTTGATGATCTTCCCCGGGGGCTGGACGTTGATATCGATGCCGCAGTTCAAAACGTCCTCCGGGTCGCTAAGAGTGAGGCTCGCCTTTCCGCCGCCGAACAGCTCGGTAAAAATTTGACCGAAATGGCGGTTGATGGCCTCGAAGCTCTCCCGGAACATCCGCTCCATGTCGGAAGTCAGGCTGCGGATCAGCTTTTCCAGTTCCGCTTTGGAGTTGGCGGCATCCTCCACCTGCTCCTTGAGGAAGGCGTGGCGCTGGGAAACCTCTTTGTATTCCTCGATTGCCCCAACGTTGACGGTCCCCAGCCCGCGGATGCGGTTTTTCAGGGAGCTGAGCTCCTGCTGGGCTTTATTCCGGTCGTCGATGGGGACAGCGGACTGCTGCGCTTCGCTGCGGGTCAGCTGGTATTCGTCCTGGAGCCGCAGGATGATCTGGTCGTAGTCCTTCTGGGCGGAGCGCTTCTGCTCGTCCAGGCGGGCCAATTCCCCGGCGGCCAGCTCCTTCCGGGCGGAAAACTCCTTTTCCTGCTGACGCAGGCGGGTGGTTTCTCCCTCCAGTTCCTGGCGGCGGGCGATGAGCTGGCGGCTCTTTTCCTCATATTCGGTGATGCGGGCGGAGGCTTCGCCGCTCTCCTTCCGGAGGGAGGCAATGGCGGCCTCCAGACGGCGGTCCTGCTCCTGAACGGAGGCGCGCTCCGCCTCCAGACGGGCACGATCCGCTTCCCGGACCCGGGCGGCGTCCCGCAGCTCGGCGATCTGCCGGGAAAGGTTTTCCAGATCCTTGCGGTTTTCGACCTCCTGCCGCGTCAAAGCGGAGATCTGCTCCGTCAGGTCCTCCCGGCGGCCGGAGAGGGTGTCCTGACTGCCCTGGAAGGCGGAAAGAGCCTCCCTGGCCGTCCGGGAGTCCGCCTCCAGCCGTTCCAGGGCGGCACGGGCCTCTTCCGCCTCCCGGCGAACCGTCGCGATCTTCTGGCTGCTCTGGGACTTCCGCCGTTCCAGCTCCTCCCGGCGGGAGGTGAGCTGGGACTGATTCTGCTGATAGCGCTTGCGGTCGCCCTCAAAGCGGATCTGATCCTCGCCCGCGGTAATCTGCTCGGCCCGGATGCCCTCGATGTGGGCGGTCAGGGAGGCGATCTCCCTGACCAGTTCCGCAGCACGGCCGTCCAGGGCAGATTTCTGGCTCTTCAGCCGTTCCGCTTCTGCCTGAAGGGACGCCGCTTCATTTTTCCGGCTGAGGATGCCGGAATTTTTGGCCGCTGAACCGCCGGTAAAGCTTCCTCCAACATTGACCTGCTGGCCGTCCAGGGTGACGATGCGGAACTTATACCCGTACTTGCGGGAAATAGCGATGGCAGTGTCCAGATCCTCCACCACTGCGATGCGGCCCAGCAAAAACCGAACCACGCCCTCATAGCGGGAATCCGCCTGCACCAGATTCGAGGCGACGGCAACAAATCCAGCGTAGCGATCCAGCCCAGGCTCGCAGAGCAGCCCCCCCTTCACTGAGGTCAGGGGCAGGAAGGTGGTGCGGCCCGCCTTTTGCTCGGAAAGAAGCCGGATACCGGCCTTGGCGGCGGCTTCATCCTCCACCACGATGTTCTGGAGAGCGCCGCCCAAGGCGGTTTCCACGGCCATGGCGTATTCCGGCTTCACATCCAGGATCTGGGTCACCGTGCCCAGGACTCCCCGGAGAGCGCCGTTTTTTGCCGCCCGCATGACGGCCTTAACGCTGTAGTTGAATCCCTCCATATTCTGTTCCAGATCAGTAAGAAGCTTGGCGCGCTGGAGCTTTTCCTTCACAGCCAGATCCAGGCGCTGCTGCTCTGCGGCCAGCTCCGCCTGCTTCTGGCGGCGGGCGGAGAGCTTCAGCTCATAGCCCTTCCGGGCGTTTTCCAGGGAGGCCTTCTTTTCGGCGATTTCCGTCAGAAGGCCGTCGATGCCATCCATGGTCTCCCGTTCGGAATCCAGCTGGGCGGCCAAGGAGGCGATCTCGCCCTCCATGCCGGAAAGCCGGGCTTCCTCGTCGGCCGCGGCGTTTTCCCGGGTGAGGATCAACATGTTCTGACGGGAAATTTCCAGGGCGATGCGGTTGACCTGGGCGTTTGCCTCCTCCAACTTGCCGCTGTAGCCGGCCTGCTCCTGGGAAAGGGCCAACAGCTCCTGCCGCCGCTCTTCCGCTTCCCGGCGGAGGGCCTCACCTGCATCCTCCAGAGCGGTTTTTTCCGCTTCCTTCCGAAGGGCTTCCTCCTCCCGGCGGGCAGAGGACTCCTCCAGAGCGGCCAGCTCGCCGTTCAAGCGGGAAAGGGTCTCCCCGTTGTGGCGGATATCGTTTTCCCGGACGGCAACCTCGCTTTTCAGGTCACCAATGCGGGCCTGAAGGTTCTGCTTGATGCTCTGGCATTCCTCACTCTGGGTCAGGCAGGCCTGCATCCGCCTATAGACCTCCTGGATCTGCTCCTCCAGCCCCTGAATCTCCCGGGACAGATGCTCGTCCTCTCCCTTGGCGATCAGGTATTTCTGCTCCTGCTCCCGAAGGGCGGCCTGGTATTTCTCCAGGGTCAGCAGCCAGAGGGAGACCTCCAATACCTTTTTCCGCTCCGACAGCTCCAAAAACTCCCGGGCCTTTTCCGACTGGATCCGCAGCGGCTCCACCCGGCCCTCCAGCTCGGACAGGATGTCGTAAAGCCGGGTCAGGTTCTCCTGCGCCCCTGCCAACTTCCGCTCCGCCTCGGCCTTGCGGTAGCGGTACTTGGAGATACCCGCCGCCTCCTCAAAGATCTCCCGCCGCTCACCGGATTTGGCGCTGATAATCTCGGCAATCTTGCCCTGACCGATCATGGAATAGCCATCCCGGCCCAGGCCGGTGTCCATAAACAGCTCGTTGATATCCCGCAGCCGCACCGGAGCGCCGTTGATGGCATACTCGCTCTCGCCGGAACGATAGTAACGCCGGGTGATGGTCACCTCGTCCGCGTCAAAGGCCAGGGACCGGTCAGCGTTGTCAAAGGTCAGGGAGACCGCCGCGAACCCCTGGGGCTTCCGGGACGCGGTGCCCAGAAAGATGACGTCCTCCATCTTTTCGCCCCGAAGGGTCTTGGTGGACTGCTCCCCCAAAACCCAGCGCATGGCGTCGGAGAGATTGCTTTTTCCGCTGCCGTTGGGACCGACCACGGCGGTCAGCCCCTTATTGAAGCGGATGACGGTCTTGTCGGGAAAGGACTTGAAGCCCTGCATTTCCAGCGATTTTAAGAACATGGTTTCATCCTTTCTCGAAAAGCTTGCCCAAATGATATACGCATTGTATAATAAGGTCAAAATATGTAAAAATTATGGTGTTTTTGGGGAAATCCGCAATTCTCCCGCCGCCAGCTCCTCATCGGGCCGGAGCTTCAGCCGGTATCCCCGTTCCTCGGCCCAGCGGAGGTTTTCCCGCTTCTGGCCCGCGGCCTTGGAAAGCTCCCGGGGCGCGGCGAAGAGTTCCAGCGCTGTGCCGGGCGGGTATTTTTCCAGCTCCGCCGCCAGCTTTTCCCGATAGAGCCGGCCCTGGCACAACTCCCGGAAGGCCGGGTGATAAGCCCCGGCCACCAGCCGCTCCTCCAGGCTCCGGGATGCGTGGAGCCCCACCCGGATGACCCGGATCCCTGCCGCCTCAAGCCGCGGAAGCACGGGGGCGACCCAGTCCACCGCTTCCTCCACTGTCAAAGGGGTGTAAAGGCCTTCCCGTGTCAGCCGTTCCAGCTCCGTTCCCCGCAGAACCACTGTGGGATAAATCCGCAGGGTGTCCGGCTTCAGCCGAAGGACCTCCTCCACCGTCCGCTCCCAGATCTCCCGGCTGTCTCCGGGCAGGCCCGCCATAATTTGAAGCCCCAGGGAGAAGGAGAACCTGCTCTCCCGGATGACGGTGGCGGCCCTCCGGACATCCTCCGCGGTGTGGCCGCGGCCGTTGCGGGACAAAACCCCGTCGTCCAGGCTCTGCGCCCCCAGTTCAATGGCCGTAACGCCGCAGGAGCCCAGCAGCTCCAGCACCTCCCGGGAGATGCCGTCAGGCCGGGTGGAGATTCGGATACCTGTACAGGCCTTTGCCTTTACAAATGGTTCCGCCGCCCGGAGAAACGCCTCCATCTCCCTCCGGGGAATGCAGGTGAAGCTCCCCCCGAAAAAAGCGATTTCGGTGCTGGCGGGGTCGGGCCGCCGGGAAAAGGCTTCCTCCAAAAAGGCGGAGACCTCCCCAGGCGTCACCGGCCTTTCCGCCCCGGAAATACTCTTCTGGTCACAGAAGGAGCAGGCGTGAGGACAGCCCAGATGAGGGATGAAAACCGCGATATTCCCGTGCATCAGTCTTCGTCGTGGTAGCCCATGAGAAGCAGCGCCTCATGAGCTGCATTCTGCTCTGCCTGCTTTTTGGAACTGCCGGCGCCTTTTCCGATGACGTTGGAATTCAAAAGCACCTCGGCGGTAAAGACCTTCGCGTGATCCGGGCCATGCTCGTCCACCAGGACGTATTCCACCCGTTCCTCCCGGTTCTGCTGGATGATCTCTTGGAGGGCGGTCTTGTAGTCAGCCAGCTTGTTCTGCCGCCGGACGTCCAGATCCCGGGGGATAAAGCCCAGCACAAAGGCCTGGGCGGCCTCGTAACCGCCGTCGATGTACATGGCTGCGATCAGCGCTTCAAAGGCGTCGGCCAGGATGGAGGGACGCTCCCGGCCGCCGGTCAGCTCCTCCCCCTTGCCCAGGCGGAGATATTTTCCCAGACTGATCCGGGCAGCGAAGCCGTCCAAAGCCTTCTCACAGACCAGGCTGGCCCGGAGCTTGGTCAGCTCCCCCTCGGGCAGATCCTTATAGGTGAGGAACAGGTAACGGGCCACAATGACCGACAGCACCGAATCCCCCAGAAATTCCAGCCGCTCGTTATTGCGGCCGTGCTTTTTCCCCTCGTTGGCAAAGGAGGAATGGGTCAGCGCTTGCTGCAGCAGCTGGGGATTCCGGAAGGTATAACCGATTTTTTCTTCAAGTTCCAAGGAAAACGCTCCTTTTTGTCATTCTGCGGGGGCCGCAGCGGGTTTCATCGCCTGGACGGCCCGTTCGATCTCCCCGGTCAGATCGGACTGGGCAAAATCCCGGGCCTGGCGGATGGCGTTCTTGATGGCCTTGGCGTTGGAGCTGCCGTGGGCCTTGATGACCGGCCTGGTAATACCCAGCAGCGGCGCGCCGCCGTATTCGGTGTAGTCCATGGACTTTTTGAATGCCTTGATCTTGCTCATGACCAGGGCTCCGGCCAGGGTTCCGGACACACCGGTGAACATCCCTTTGACCTTTTTGGCGAACATCGATCCCAGGCCCTCGGTGAGCTTCAGGATCACGTTTCCGGTAAAGCCGTCGGCCACCGCCACGTCCACCCCGCCGCCAGGGATTTCCCGTGCCTCCACATTGCCGGCAAAACGGATCGGGGCGCTTTTCAAAAGCCTCAGGGCCTCGATCTGGGTCTCACCGCCCTTGGTCTCCTCCGAACCGATGTTGACCAGCCCCACCCTGGGGCTTTCCACCCCCTGAACCTTCTGCATATAAAGGCTGCCCATAATGCCGAACTGGCAGAGGGCATCCGGCCGGCACTCGATGTTGGCTCCGGCGTCCATAAGCAGGTAGCAGCCGCTGATGGTGGGGA
>CAKXAF010000143.1 GCA_934869045.1 uncultured Nitrososphaerota archaeon
CAGGTATGCTTTCTTCCCGTTGAGGAGTTTGAATTCTGTGACGTCTGTCAGCCATTTTTCATTGGGCCTGTTTGCCGTAAATGCTCTGTTCAATACGTTTTCAGCGGTAATGCGCGGTTCCGACATAACATAGTGCTTCTTCTTTCGGCGTATCACGGCCTGTATGTGCACGCTTTTCATCAGGCGGTAAATCCGTTTGTGGTTGTAGTTCCTTTTGAGCCGGCTGTTCACATTCAGCGTCATACGGCGATAACCGTAGATGCCTTTTACTTCGCTGTACAAACGGATGATTTCTTCCAGCAAGAGGGTATTTTCTTTTTCTGAGGCACTTTCTTCCCGGTGGAGCCATTTGTAGTAAGAACAGCGGGGAATCCCGGATAACGCGCATAACGATGCGATTTCATATCCTTTTTCCTGATGAAGCGTATGGATCGCCTCATAGACCTTCCTGCGGCGTGTGAGCCTGCTTACCGCCTCCCCTCGAGTTCGTTCAATTTTTTTAAGAAATCGTTCTCCATTTGAAGCCTTCTGTTTTCCGCTTCCAGCTGCCGCAGCTTTGCCGCGGCTTTTTCCTCCTCGCTGTATTCGGCAGGAGGGCGGCGTTTTCCCCGGCGGTCAAGCAACCCAGCTTCTCCCTGCTCCTGATATTTTTTGACCCAGTTATAGATCTGCTGGTAGGTGATTTTGTACTGCTCGCTGGTCTGCCTGTAATCCAACCGGTGTCCGATGCAATATAACACTGCCTGCAATTTTTCTTCGTACGATAATTTTTTCTTTTCGGCCATACCGCTTTCCTCCTGCGCTCTGCGTGTCTTGAACTCTCTATGGCCTTGATTATACAACGTAATCCATTGCTGTAAAACCGCATGGGAGGAAATCCCGTATTTGCGGCACATAGCGTCCAGCGAGCCTCCTCCGTTTAAATAGTCCTCCACGGCCGCCAGCTTGAGCGACGACGGGTAACTGGTAAAACCCTTTTTCAGATGCAAACCCGCAGGCCCTTCCGTCTGATATTTCCGCAGCCATGCCTGGAAAGTGCTCAATCGTATTCCTAATTCTTTCCGGATTTGTGTGGAACCCTTACGGATCGCTAGGTAGTCCTCCACAGCCTGAATCTTTAGCTCCGGCGGTATTTTGCCTTTTAAGCTCATGATAATTGCTCCCTCCCTTTCGACAGTTTTGTTTTTTCCGCTGTCTACTTTAAAGGGAGCATATCACTGTTTGATACCGCCGCCTGCTGTTTTTTATTTTGTGCGATGAGGCGGTTTGCCTGCAGATATTCCAGCTAACGTTCGAGATTTTCCATTGGTGCATCTCTCTTCTTCATTGTAACAATAAATCTATTTGCTTTTTAATAGACTGCTTAATAGACTGCCAGTTTATTTTATCTGCTAAGGGACCCGATATGGAATATTCTACTGGCTGATTTAAACTACCTTTTACTCGATGGCACATGAACACTCTTTCGAAACCTGTACAAAATTCCGAAGATAGTCCATATTAAACCGAAAGTGGGCCATAAACTTATGGAATAGCAACAGTTATAATATCATTGAAAAATGAGTTTTGTGAGTATTCAGTTACAAACAAAGAAAGACGCAGACAATGACGAAGCATCGGCTATGCCACTAATGATACTGCTGAGGGTTTCAGATGTCTGCTGAATCTTTTTGATAGGGTGGAGATAATATGCAGATCGAACAGGAAGACGTTTTTGTGCCCGGCGGCGGGTATATATACAGGGTGACTCACCGGGTCATGGAGGGGGATTGTGGATGCGATCACGGTCCCCTTTGGACTGTGGTACCCTCGATGTATGTGGATAAATACCCTGTGACGAATGGGATGTATGCCGAATTCCTTACGGGAAGCGGATATGTTCCAAAGGATCCCACCAATTTTCTCAAGCACTGGAGGGATGGGAGTCCTTTGCCGGAGGATATGGATAAGCCGGTTACGTGGGTCAGTCTGGCCGATGCACAGGCATATGCTCTTTTTTATGGCAAATCGCTTCCCACAGATATTGAATGGCAATATTTCGCCTCGGGAACCGGCCGCCTACATTGGCCGTGGGGGGATGAATACGATAAGTCGAAGCTGAACGCAGACCCTCTCGGCGGCTTAACGCTGGTAAATGCTTTCCCAGGCGGCGTAAATGAATATGGGCTGTTCGATTTTGCCGGGAACGCATGGGAAATCACCCAGGCGGGAGATGACGGGATGCACCGTTTTATGCTGCTGCGCGGCGGCAGCTACTACAGGGCACCGGATTTTTGGCACGCTTTGGGAGGTCCGTGCGCCAACAATGCGCATTTGAAATGTCCGCTGCTAAATGAAGGATTGAACAGGAATTCCAATGTAGGATTTCGCTGTGTAAAGAGGATTTGATATGAGGCAATCTGTATTATGTTCCGAAAAGCTGGAATTTGTAGTCAGCACGAAGCCGCTTCTCCTGGAGCGCGTCGTGCTAAGGGAAAACCCGGACGCCTGCGGGACGATTGCGTCGGAGATCTTTTGGGTTGAATCCGGCGGACGCAGGATTTCTGCGTCGGAATTTTCAATAACGTCTGTATCAGAGCATGACGACGGACGGTATAAACTTCTGCGCATCGATATGGAACACGGGTCAGGCATATCTGCCGCAGCTGCTTTTCTGGCGGATATTGATGGCTCGGTAGAACTGATTCTTCAACTGTGGAATACGGCGGATCTGGAAGCCCGATTTGTAGGTTTGGGCATGCCGTTTTTGAGCGACGGAAAGATGCTTGGGCTCAAGGAGGCTGCCTTTCGAGCCCCAAACCGGCCTTTTGAAAGCAGCAGGGGAGAGACCCTTCTCGATCTGCATCCCGCATGCGTCAAGCCCATGTCATTTGTCCGCGGCGATGGCTGCGGTTTCGATATCCTCTTCGATGTCCCGAAGGAATCGAACACACAGAGCTGCACTCCTGAGCTGCCCTGTATACGAAGCCTGGAGAATTTGAAAAGCTACCATACGCAGGTACGGCTCAACCGGTACCCAGCTGTGGTCATGCAGATGAAAATTAAGGCTGTTAAGGACGGCTGGACGGAAACGTTTCAGGAGATCAAGAAAAACGCCCGCCGGAAGGTCGACTTCGACCTTTATGGTCGCCCGGACCTGAAATGGTATCAGGATACCTGCCTACATCACTTTGCCTATGTGTTCAGCGAAGAGGTATACGATTATACCCATGATCAAGTGGACGTCGTCAGGCTGCTGGAGGCGGGCAAAGAATTCGGCGGCTACGATGTCATATGCCTTTGGCACCAGTATCCGCGGCTGGGTGTGGACGAGCGCAGCCAGTGGGATTTTTTCCGAGATTTCCCGGGCGGTCTCGCGGGAATAGCCAGTATCGCGCAAAAATGCCACGAGAACGGCGTAAAACTCATGCTGCCGTACAAGCCGTGGGATGCTCCGGCACATATGACGCAGAATGGCACAGCGGAAGCGCTTGCGCAAATAATACTGGATACGGATGTGGACGGATTTTTTCTGGATACGATGTCCAGTGTGCCGGAAAAGTTCCGCCTGGAGGCGGACAAGGTAAAGCCTGGCTGCGTTTTTTGTACGGAACTTCCTCCTGAAAACGGAAGGGTGCTCGAAGTCCTGAACGGTTCATGGCAGCAAAGCGAGCCGCTGCCCTATCAGGTGCCGATCCTCCGGTATGTATTTCCCGAGCACCGCAGCCATTTTATCTCCCGCTGGTCTATCGGCGCAGACCGGGACAATATGCTGAAAAAGGCCATGATGAACGGCTGCGGCTTGGTCGTCTGGCAGGATGTCTTCGGCGCGTGGCTGCCGTATACGGAAGAGCAGAAAGAGGCGGTCAGGAAGTGGAAGGGAATCTGGCAGGACAACCGGGCGTGCTTCCTCTCAAGCAACGTTGTCCCCCTATGGCCCGCCTTGCAGGAGGATCTCATCGTAAACGCATTTATAGAGGAAAGCGGGGAAACCGCGATTTTCACCGTCTGCAACAATTCCGGCAGGATCCTGGAAGGAGAGCTGCTGAGGCACGGCTTCACAGGCGGGGTTTGTGCAGAGGATCTATGGAATATGCAGACGCCGGTCCGAGTCAGGGATGGGAAGATTTATGCCAAGCTCATGCCTGGGCAGGTGGCTGTGATAAAGGGCCAAGTTTTTTGATGGCTGGGATCCTACTTTGAAAGGGAGTTTAGCATGAAGGTTGGAATTATTGGCTACGGCGTTCGTATCGAGGGCATGTTTCACATTTTAAAGGGCCTGTCTGATGACGTTTCCCTGGCGGCGGTCGCGGACGTTGACCTGGAAAAGGTAAGGGGGCAGATCAGGGCCTCCGGGATGGACGAAGACGCACTTCACTTTTACGAACGCGCTGAAGATATGCTGGACTTTGAAAAGCTGGATGGCGTAATGGTCGGAACCCGCTGCAACCTGCATGCCCGCTATGGAACCGAGGTGATGCGCCGGGGGATCCCCCTGTTTTTGGAAAAGCCGGTCGCCACAAATCTGGCCGATCTCAGGCTGCTGGAAAAAACCAGATTGGAAACCGGGAGCCCGGTAGTCGTATCCTTTCCCCTCCGGCTCACACAAATTGCCCAGCTGACGAAAGAAATTCTGCTTTCCGGTGAAATCGGTGCCGTTCAAAATGTAAACGCATGGAACGATGTGCCCTATGGCGGTGTGTATTACCACGGCTGGTATCGGGACGAGGGAATCACACAGGGCCTGTTTTTGCAGAAATCCACCCACGATTTTGATCTGATCAACTTTATGCTGGATCTGCAGCCGAAAACGATCTGCGCGATGAACGCTAAGCAATTGTTTTTGGGAGATATGCCGGAGGGGCTGCACTGTTCGGATTGCGAGAAGAAGTACACCTGTCGGGAAGGCAGTTGGTACATCATCAACAAAAGGGGCGATGAACCCCATGGGGATTTCTGCTGCTTCGCAAAAGACACAGGGAATGAGGATTCCGGCGCAGCTATCGTCCGTTATGAAACGGGAATGATCGCTTCCTATTCCCAGAATTTTTTTGCGCGGCACCAGGCGGGCCGGCGCGGAATGCGTTTGTTTGGATACGAAGGAACTCTGGAATTTGATTTTTATTCGGATGAGGGGGTTAAGGTCTATTCCCATATGGCAAACAAGCGGTCTGTTTATAAGGTTCCCCGGCAGGAAGGGGGGCATGGAGGCGGCGATACGGCTCTGGCCCGCAATTTCCTTGAGGTTATGCGCGGCGAAGCAAAATCCAAAGCGACTTTGCAATCCGGCATACTGAGCGCACTGATGTGCATTCGCGCCCGGGAGTCTGCTGAACAGGATCATTTCTGTACGGTCGCATTTTAGGCAGTGCAGATTGACGGATTTTACGTGAATCAGAGGGAGAGGCAGAGCTGCTTCTCCCTTAAACATTATGGATCAATCGGGATGATCCGCAGAAAAAAATCGAGGCGTATATGCCAGATTTCCATGATACGCAGGCGCATGCCTGAAGCAAAACACCGATTGGTCTCTGAACCCAAAAGGATCGGCGGATAATCGGCCTTTCTTTCCATCACGGAATACGGAAGGAGCCAGAGTTTCCATTTTTGCTGAAAATGTTTGACGGAAAGAAGATTATGCGGTACAATGAACTTGGTATTGGCAAATATTATCCGCCGGTAAGGCGGAACAGTGGAGGAACAGAATGAAAGAGAATCGAATTCTTTTATGGTATGACGTTGAGGATTTCATCACGCCTGAATCTGATGAAGCGTTGGCGGAGCTCCTGAAAATGATGGATTCTCTGGGAGTGAAGTCTACGCTGAAGCTGGTGACGGAAAAGGCCAGAGTATTAAAGCAGAGGGGACGCGAGGATATTTTCCGGTGGATGGCGAGGCATGAAATCGGCTACCATACGGAAAAACACAGCGTCCATCCGGTCACAACTGAATATCTGGACGGGATGAGATTCGCAGCCGGAGCAAAAGAATTTGAGCTGCGGGAAAAAAGCGCGTTTTTAGAACTGCAGGAGCTTACAGGACAGCGGCTGACGACCTATGGACAGCCAGGCGCCGCCTGGGCGAGCCAGACCTATCCGGCACTGCGCAAATGGGGCGTTCCGTCATACTTGGACTGGCATAATATCATCGATATGGACGGCAGGGCGTATTGGTACGGAGGACTGCTCAACTGGATAAACCTCTGGGCAACTCCACGGGTAGAGTTCAGAGGTGACGATCTGGAGCAGGCGAAGCGCCGCTTTGACCAGATCGTAACGGGAGAGCGGGACTATCAACTGATCAGCATCTGGTATCATCCGTGCGAGTTTGCCTGCGAGGAGTTTTGGGATGCTGTTAACTTTGCGGACGGGAAAAACCCCGCTGACGGCATACTCCGGCCTGCCCGGGTTTGTCCGCCAGAGACCATGCACCAGCGGGTGGAGACGCTGAGAGTATTTTTGGAGCATACGCTAACCTACAGCAACACCACCTACTTGACCGCTAGCGAGGCCCTTGCATTGGAAAAGAGCCAACAGGAGGCGCTTCCAGCAGAAATGCTCCGGGAAATCTGCGCAGCTGTGGAGGGCAAGGTCAACTATTATGCCGATGGGGTCCGTACACTCAGCGCATCAGAACTGTTGGTGCTGATGGGAAAATATGTTGGAAAGCAGCATTTGACAGGCGATCTGCGCTATGGACCCGAACAAGAGGGCGTTTCCAGGATCTGTTCGGAGGTAACGCTTTCCCAGCTTGGCGGGGCGGTTCTGGAGCAATATGAAACGGTGCTGGGATATCCGCAGCTGCCTGTTGTATACCGCATCGGGGAGAACGCGATCACCCCAGCGGATGCTTTTGCCACGCTGGCAGAGGCGATCACCTGTGGGGTGCGCCCGGACACAAAGGTCGCGGTGAGGCAGGGAACCCTTGCCTGTGCCAGTCATGTACAAGGAAATGCGG
>CAKXAF010000144.1:0-5733 GCA_934869045.1 uncultured Nitrososphaerota archaeon
GCGTTTGTCCGCTCAGCCCGCACTGCCCTTGCCCGTCATTCTCATGTTCGCCATTTTTTGTTGACGCGCCTCAAAAACCCGACTGATCCCGCGCTAATATTCGGTATTTCTCACAAAAATCACCTTCTGCGCAAAAACCAGCCGCATTCCTCCAGATTTCGACACATTTTTCCGCCAAAACCTGCTATACTATGACTCGTAACGCACCCACACAAAACCTGCCCCGCCCCGCAGGCCTGCTATCTGACCTGCCCTAGGGCCGGGCTCCTTTCTGGGCGACAACTTGTATAGGAGGACGACAAACATGAAGGAAAGAAAGAACTACTTTGAGGATTTTGTAAACCGGATCAATTGTATCTTCACCGCGTACAGAATCGAACGTCAGAGGACGCAGGAACAGCGGTTTCGGGCGAAGCTCTCCACCTTGGAAGGCGATGCTGCTAGAGAACTGCTCTATCGGATGCAGGAACGCCACCTACGGGCGGATGCACTGGAGATCCGATACGCGCGCCTAACGGAAAACGCCAAAAATCCCGAACGGCTGGCGATCTAGCGTCAGCTTGGCAAACAGCGGCCGGAAGAACCGGCCGCTGTTTTTCTTTTAAGATTCCGCTGCATCCTCTGCCATATCCGCCTCTTCCCGGCCTTTCAGCAGGTCGCGGATCTCGGCGAGAAGTTCCGCCTCTGTGGGAGCCTTGGGCGCTTGGGGAGCCGGCGCTTCCGGAGCCTTGTCCTTTTTCATGCGCTCCGCCGCAGCGGCAGAAGCCTTGCTCACCAGCCGGATCATGAAAAAGATGGAAAACGCAATGATCAGGAAATTCACAATATTCTGGATGAAGCTGCCGTACAGGATCGCTGCCTCCGCCTTGACCACCGTCCCGTCCACAGCCAGCTCTGCCGGGGAGAGCACCCATTTCAGCGACTTAAAATCCATCCCGGCCGTCAGGAACCCGAAAAACGGCATAATGATGTCGTTTACCAGCGAGTTGACAATGGAGCCGAACGCGCCGCCGATGATCACGCCGACCGCCATGTCCATTACATTTCCCTTAAACGCAAACTTTTTGAATTCCTGCCACATAAAAATCCCCCTTGATAAAATTGTTCCGGTTTCATTATAGCTTCAAATCATGAAAATCGCAAGTATCCAGCGAGGTTTTCCTTACATTTTGCAGTTTTTAACAGCCTTTTCCGACGCTTGACGCAATATTTCTTGACACGCCGCGGGAAACACGTTATGATGGAACCAAATCTGAAAAGATAAGGGAGATCGTTATGTTTGAAGTCAGCCATGTTACCAAGCGCTACGGAAAAGTGACCGCCAACAAGGACATCAGCTTCTCGGTAGAAGACGGACAGATCGCCGTCCTTCTCGGCCCCAATGGAGCCGGAAAATCCACCATCATCAAATGCATCGCCGGCCTTCTTCGCTTTGACGGAAAAATCACCGTCTGCGGCTTCGAAAACAAATCCCTGGAAGCCAAACGCCTTCTGGGCTATATTCCCGAAATGCCCGCCATTTATGACCTTCTGACCGTCGGGGAGCATCTGGAGTTTATCGCCCGGGCCTACGGCCTGGAAAACTGGCAGGACTATGCCGCCCGGCTCCTGGAACGCTTTGAGCTGGACGACAAAAAAGACAAACTGGGAAAAGAGCTTTCCAAAGGCATGCAGCAAAAGGTCAGCATCTGCTGCGCCCTGCTCCCCCGCCCGAAGGTCGTGATCTTCGACGAACCCATGGTGGGCTTGGATCCCCACGCCATCAAGGAGCTGAAGGCCGTCTTTGCCGAGCTGAAGGCGGAAGGCGCATCCATCCTCATCAGCACTCACATGCTGGACAGCGTGGAGGACTACTGGGACATTGCCCACATCATGATCCTCGGTCAGTTTGCAGCGACCAAGCGCAACCACATCGATGCCGAAGGGGAAAAATCCCTGGAAGAGCTCTTTTTTGAAATTACTGAAGGCGAGGGAGCCGTCCAATGAAAGGAATCGTCTATCTCTTCTGCACGACCATAAAAAACTCGCTGAAGGAATTTTTCAAGCGCCCCTCCAAGATCATCGCCGGCGTGTTTTTCGCGGCAATGCTGGTGCTGGTCATCGTTTCCGGTCAGATGGGGGCCGCGGAATCCAGCGGGGGATTCCGTCCTGCTGCCGAGCTTTCCGCCCTCGTCCTGGCGCTGTATGCCGTCATCTTCTTTCTCACTGCCTACCAGGGCCTTTCCTCCGGCGCCAGCTTCTACTCCATGGCAGACGTGAGCCTGCTCTTTTCCTGCCCCATCTCCACCCGGCGCATCCTGCTTTACGGCCTGGTCCGCCAGATGGGCACCTCTTTGCCTATAATCTCTCCCTGGCGGGGCTGGTATTGATCCTGATCGGCTACGCAGCGACGATGTTCTGCGGACAGCTGACGGCCATGGTAGTCTACTCCGCCACTGCGGGGGACCAGCGGCGCCAGAAGCTGGCGCGCGGCGTGCTCTACGCCGTGATCCTGCTCTGTGCAGCGGGTATCCTGATCCCCGCCCTTACGGAAGGCGGCAATTTCCTGGAAGCCGCCGTGGATGCGGCCAACTCCCCCTGGACCATGGCCGTCCCTGTAGCGGGCTGGCTCCGTTCCATCGCCGGAATCACACTGGGCGGCAGCGTCGTGGACGTGGCTCTGGGCTTCTGCCTTGCCGTGGCCTACGTCGGCGCGCTGCTGATCCTCCAGACCCGGGTCAACGCCGACTTCTATGAGGACGTTCTCAAGGCCACAGAAATCTCCTTCAGCGCTATCACCGCCAAAAAGGAGGGCAAGCTTGCCGAGGCCATCCCCCAGAACGTCAAGGTCGGCAAAACCGGCCTGGGCCGCGGAAAAGACGTCTTTTTCCTGAAGCACCGGCTGGAGGACCGCCGCAGCCGCTTCTTCCTTTTTGACATCATGTCCGTCATCATGGCGGCCATGGCGCTCCTCTTCTCCTATATTCTCCGGAACGAAGGCGTCCTGCCCATCTTCATCTTCACCACCTACCTGCAGGTGTTCACCGCCATGACCGGCCGCTGGGTGAAGGAGCTGACCTTCCCCTATGTCTACCTGGTTCCGCAGCCGCCCTTCCGGAAGCTGTTCTCCATCTGCAAGCAAAATATGCTGAAGATCGCCGCAGACGCTGTCGTCGTCATGCTGCCTGCCGGACTGATTCTTAAGGCCGGTGCGGCGGGCACCCTCGCCCTGATCCTGGCCCGGATGGGCTTTGGCATTCTCTTCATGGCCGGCAATATCCTGGTGGAGCGCATTTTCGGATCTCTCACCAATAAAGTCCTGATCATGGGCCTCTACTTCCTGACCATGCTGCTTTTAGCCGTCCCCGGCGTTGTTCTTGGCATCGTCCTGGGAACCATTCTCCCCATTGGAGAGCTGGCCTCCGCTGCGGGCTTCGGCGTCACGGTTTTCTGGAATCTTCTGGTCGCGGCGGTCGTTGGCTTCTGCTGCCGCAACATTTTGAACTGCGCCGAGCTGAACAACCGATAACACATCCAAAGGAGTGGATTCCATGCCAACCCTGCAAGCCGCCCTGGCGCTGCGGATGGCGCGCCAGCACCTGACGTGCCCTGTGCCGGAGGCCGGGTACGATTCCCTCTTCCGGCTCCTCTCCCCCGTCCCAACGGTTTACTGGTGCTGCCCTGGCGATCCTCCCCAGCTCTCCTTTCGGACGGATTTTGGCGACGGAGCCTATAATGACCGCCGCCGAAGCCGCCGGGAAATCGTCAAAGGCCGCTTCCTCGGCGGGACTCTAGCCTATGTGGAAGCAGCGGAGCTTCCCCTGTTCGCCGCCCTCTGCCGTAAAACGCCCAAGTCCTCCGAGACCCAGCGGATGCTGCTGGACCTGCTCCGGCGGGAAGGCCCCATGAGTATCGGCGTCATGCGGGAGCTGACCGGCCTCCCCGCTAAGGAAATCACCCCCGCCCTCCACAAGCTCCAGGAGGCATTTCTGGTTTTTGAGGACCAGACCGACGGGAGCTGGGAACGGGGCTGGTACCTGCTGGAGGAGGAATTCCCCGAGGTCCCGGCATCCTCTCTCTCCTTTGAAGAAGCCCTCCGGACGGTTCTCCTGCGCTTCGCCGAGGCCTTCGTTTTTGTAGAACCCGCCGCCGCGAAATCCTTCTACCGCCTGCCTTTGAAGGCGGTATCCGCCGCGCTTTCCGCACTCTGCGCTCAGGGTGAGCTGGAGCCTCTTGAGCTGGACGGCCGTCCCGGCTTTCTCCGCCCTCAGGACCGGGAGCTTCTGGATCGTGCCGCCCCGCTCAAGCCCTCCGTCTACTGTCTCCACCGCAACGATCCCCTGGTCCGGGCCGAAGAAACCCCGCTGAAGGAACGCTTCCCTGCCGGGGAATGGGAGCCTCTCCAGTACCTTTTGGTTGACGGGACCTTCCGCGGCGCGGTGCTGGGCAAATTCCGCCAGGGCCCCCACGATGTGGAGGAAATCCTTCTGGATCTTTCCCCGGAGGAGGCGGCCGCCCGCCGGGAAGAAATTTTCTCCGCCGTCTGGCAGGTCAATTCCCGTGAGCACAACCCCAGCCCCCGCTTCCGCACTCTTTGACAGGCTCCGCAAATTCTGTTATTCCGAAACGGCTTGGGTTGGGTATTTGAAAAATGCGGCGGCTCTGCCCATTCAGACCGTTTCGCCGGAGCTCCTGGCCTGTCCTGTTCTAAAAATATCATCCAAAGGAGGAAGCCTTACCTATGAAAAATGCCTCTTTGCTCATTCATCCTGACGAGCTTTCGCTTACATGGATCGACCGCATGGTTTCTCATGGCCTTCCGACCCTTGCGCTCCACCCCGTCGGCGGCCGGGAGGCGGACAAATCACTGGCAGCGCTTTTGGAACAGCTGGAACAGCCCTCCTTCCGGGCTTTGATCGATTATGCCGTCCAACGCGGCCTGCGCATTGAATACGAAATGCACGCGATGCAATTTCTGCTGCCCCGCAGCGAGTTTTCACATCACCCCCAGTGGTTCCGCATGAACCAGAATGGAGAGCGGACCAGCGATTGGAACTGCTGCGCCTCCAATCTCCAGGCTCTGGACTTGATCGCAGACCATGCCGCCGCGCTGGTAAAAAAGCTGTACCGCAGCAGCCACCGCTATTTTCTATGGCTGGACGACGCCAAAGAGTCCGCCTGCTGCTGCCCGGAGTGCCGGAGGATGACGCCCTCTGATCAACAGCTGAAGATTCTGAATCATATTTTAATACGCCTGCAAAAGGACGATCCTGCGGCCAGTCTTGCTTATCTTGCCTACTGTGCGTGTATCGAAGCTCCCAAACAGATCGCGCCTGAAAGTGGGATCTTCCTGGAGTATGCGCCCTTCGAGCGCGATTTTCACCGTCCCCTATCCCAAGATGCCCAGAGCCGCGCTCTGACAAAACTGCTCTCCCTTTTTGGGGCGGAAACCGCCAAAGCCCTGGATTACTGGTATGACAATTCGCTTTTTTCCCAATGGCGGAAACCGCCCAAGGCCTTTACCGTTGACCGCGAGGTTTTACAGGCGGATTTTTCCTACTATCGGGAAATCGGGTTCGAGGACATCGGCTGTTTTGCCTGTTACCTGGGAAAAGATTATGAGGACCGGTACGGCGCTCCTGATATCACGGATTTCGCCGAAGCCTTTCACCGCGCATAACGGTATGAAAAACGCTTCCGGACAGAACGGCAGAATCCAGCCGGAAATGGGATACCCTTCTGCTATTACCTCAT
>CAKXAF010000144.1:5765-6929 GCA_934869045.1 uncultured Nitrososphaerota archaeon
CCTCCCGCCGGAGCGGTTCCTTTTTTGCAAAATCAGCTCTTCCGGAGGTATTCCGTCAGCTTGTCCGGAAAATTTACCGTCATGCCATCCACCCCGCAGGCTATGGCTTTCTCCATGACCTTCTCATCAGAGACGCCCCATGCCCGTACGGAAAAGCCCTGTTCCTTGAGCCCCGCCACCAGTTCCGGCGTCAGGCCGTCTGCCTTGGGGCAGAGCTGCTGCCCGCCGATGGAGCGGACGTCCCCAACGACCCGATCGTCCACAGCTTCCACCAGATACCCCAGCGTGACGGCCGGACTCAGCTCCCGCATCCTCCGCAGGTTTTCAAAGCAGAACGAGGTGATTTCCACCGCGTCTTCCGCCTGATACTCTCGGATGAGCGCCAGCACCTCTTTCTCGATGTTCTCGTCCTTCAGCTCAATAGCCAGCCGCAGCCCGCGGAACGCGAAGTATTTGAGGAAATCCTCCAGCGTTACAATGCAGTCCGGGACGGCGTCCGGATTTTTTCCGGTGATCTTCATCGCCTTGAGCTGCTCATAGGAAACGTCATGAAACGCCCCGCTTCGGTCTGTCACCCGATCCAAAACGCCGTCGTGAAACAGCACCAGCTTTCCGTCCCGCGTCATCCGGACGTCGGTTTCGATTCCATCGGCCCCCATTTCCAGCCCTAAATAGAAGGCCGAAAAGGTATTTTCCGGAGCGTATTCGCTAGCCCCTCTGTGCGCGTAGTTGATCATTCCGCCAACCCCTTCTCCATATACCGCCGGTTATTCGCCAGCGTATTCTTTGAGATATTTGCCCACGTTCTCCTGAATTTTGGAAAGCTGATCTCCAATATCCGTGTTAGGATCGGCTTCCACCGCGTCAATGAGCTGGGAAACGCTCTCCCAGATCAGAGAATCCGCCGGATTCACACCCCGGCCGCCCAGGCTCTCCAGCTGATTGTGGATGATCTGCCGATTGGGATCCTTTAGATACTCCTGGTACGTCTCCGTTTCGATAGCCGCACTGCGCACCGGGATGTACCCGTAATTCAGGGTGTTTTTGGCCACCCGCTCCGGATCCAGCATGAAGGTGGCGAATTCCACCGCGGCAGCCTGCTTTTCCGGCGTGGATTTGAAGAAGCCCAAACCATTTCCGCCCATGGGAATATCCATGGTATCC
>CAKXAF010000145.1:0-1731 GCA_934869045.1 uncultured Nitrososphaerota archaeon
AAGACGCTCCATGGCATCCAGCCCAAGGGGAGTGGCCGCGTTGCCAAGGCCAAGAAGGTTCGCCGTCATGTTTAAGCTGATGACGCCCAGCGTGTCTGGATCGCCGGTCAATGTGGGAAAGAGCAGCCGGGTCACGGGACGCAGCAGCCGCGCAATGATCCGGGTAATGCCAGCGCGCTGCGCCACCTCCATCAGACCGCTCCAAAGACAAATCGACCCGGCCAGTGTGAGTACAAGGGTCACCGCCCGGCCCCCTTCTTCTAAGGCGGCGTTGTTCACCGCATCCATTCGCCCGCTGCACGCGCCGAAAATCACAGCCAGCAGCGCCATTACCCCAAGGATCCCCTTCATCTGAAACCGCCGTCCTTTCCTTCTACATTCATTGTATCCGGACAGGGCGGCGGTTAGAACGGTTATGCCTGATAGAGCGTTTCTCCTTCTCGGATGGTTTCGCACACGGCGATCTCCCGGAGACGGGCAGGGTCTGTTTTTAGCGGATTTTCGCTGAGGACAGTGAGATCTGCCAGCATGCCCTGGCGAATAACCCCCTTGCGGTCCTCTTCAAAATACTGGTAGGCAGCGTTTTTCGTCACGGCGCGGAGGGCCTCTTCAACGGTAACGCGCTGTCCCGGTCCCAGGATCCGCCCGGACTGAGCCGTCCGGTTGACCGCGCACCAGACGGTTTCCATCATGTTGGGCGGGATCACCGGGGTGTCCTGATGGAAGGTGCAGCAAACCCCTGCGTCCTCTGCGGCCCGCGCAGGGCTGATGAAGGACGCCCGCTCTTCCCCGAAATTTTCCCGGTGAATGTCGCCCCAATACCAGGAATGGGCAGTGAAGAAGGAGGCGATCATCCCAAGTTTCGCCATTCGGGCCAGTTGATCCTCCCGTACCAGCTGTGCGTGGATCATGACCGGCCGGATATCCGAGGGCCGCCCGGTCTCCTCCAGGGCCGATTCATAGCAGCGGATCAGCTGCTCGCAGGCGGCATCCCCGTTGCAGTGGGCCAGAATCTGCGCCCCCTCCAGCAGGGCGGCTGCCAGGAAGCCCCGGACCTCCCCGTCAGAGTAGATTCCATACCCGCAGTAAGCGGGATCCTCCGCATAAGGCCGGGACATCCAGGCGGTCCGTCCCTGGGGAGAACCGTCCAGAAAGATCTTGTACCCTCCGAGCTTCAGCCGGTTTTGATACCGCCCCCGGTAAAGAGGATTGCCAGTGAAAAGCTGGGGACACTGCTTCATGTCCGGGTAGCATACCGTGTCCAGCCGCAGTCTTCCGGCATTTGCGGCGGCCCGCAGGAGCTCCCACTCCGGCTGACGGGTGAGGCCGTCCTGTACCGTGGCGATCCCGTATTGCAGATAGCTGTCCTCTGCCAGGGAGAGCTGCTTCAGCCGGGTTTCCAGGTCCGGCTGCGGCGCGGCGGCAGAGCTGGAGGTAAAAGCGGTCTCCTCCAGGTAGCCGCTGGGTTCCCGGCTGCCCGGTTTCCGCCCGATGACTCCTCCGGGAGGGTCCGGCGTCTCCGCGGTAATCCCCACGGCACGGAGAGCGGCGGAACTGAGCACGCCCATGTGCCCCGATGCGTGGGAGATCAGCACCGGATACCCCGGAAGAATTTTATCCAAAAAGCCCTTGTCTGGATGGCGCTTTTCCGCCAGGAAATTTTGGTCGTACCCAAAGCCTGTGACCCATCCCCCCACTGGGATGCCCCGTTCCCGCACAAATGCCCAAAGC
>CAKXAF010000145.1:1741-2574 GCA_934869045.1 uncultured Nitrososphaerota archaeon
CCAAAGCCGTTCTTCCAGCTCATCAAAACTCCTTGCCCCGCTCAGCGAAACCAGCCCGAAGGTCTGAGCATAGGCGGTCAAATGGCTGTGCGGGTCGATAAACGCAGGCAGGAGCGTTCTGCCCCTCAGATTCTTTGGCTCGGCCCCCGGGAGCCGGAGAAGCTCCGCCGCTGTTCCCAGCTGCCGGATTACGCCGTCCTCTACCAAAATAGCCTCTGGCGCCGGTCCGTCCTCCATTGTCAGTATGTCCCCGCCGAAATAAACGGTTTTTATCACGATTCCCCCTTTTTGCTTTTATCTCCATCATAGCCCTATTTTTGCCGGAAAACCAGGTAAACCGGAGTCTTTTTTGAAAACCTTTTGTAACAAATCGGCCGCTGTTAAAAATTTTCTCCAAGGCGCTAAAATTTTAAAATGGCGTTCACAATCATCCCGTATAATGAGACAATCTATTTTAGAAGAAAAGAATCTTGTCAGAAGAAAGGAAGGAAAACGGTTTATGCGAAAACTTTTCAAGTACCTCAAACCGTTTGCAGGCTCCATTGCCGTCGCGGTCATCCTGGTCTTTATGCAGGCGATGTGCGATCTGAAGCTGCCCGATTACATGTCGGATATCGTCAACGTCGGTATTCAGCAGGGCGGCATCACCGATGCCGTGCCGGAACAGACCGGCGACGAAACAATGGAAAAGCTGACGCTGTTTTTCAGCGGGGAGGAGCAGTCCCTGCTGAATCAGTACTACCAGGAGGAAAACGGTGTCTGGAAGCAGACAGGCGAGTTTGCCGGCGGGGACCGGGAGGCCTTGAATACAGCGTTTTCCCGGGCCTTTGCCG
>CAKXAF010000145.1:2584-6862 GCA_934869045.1 uncultured Nitrososphaerota archaeon
ATCCGGAAGCCCTCCAAAAGGTGCTGGAGCAGCTGCAGGCGTCCCCCCAGGAGGGAATGCCTTCCTCCGGCGGGGAGCTGGATCTGTTTGCCATGCTCCGCAGCCTGTCCGAGGAGCAGCGCCTGGAGATTGCCGCCAAGGTCACCGAGCAGTATGACGCGGTGGGCGCCAGCATGAGCGAGCAGGCGGCAGTCACCTTCCTGAAGGCGGAGTACGACGCCCTGGGTGTAGACACCGCCGCCATTCAGCGCCGGTATATCGTCTGGACGGGTTTAAAAATGCTGGCTGTGGCCCTGCTTGCCGCCGCCTGCACCATTACGGTCTGCCTTCTCAGCGCCCGGATTGGAGCGGGGCTGGGAAGGGATCTGCGCAGCGCGGTCTATGGTAAGGTCAGCAGCTTCTCCAACGCGGAGTTTGACAAATTCTCCACGTCCTCCCTGATCACCCGCACCACCAACGACATCACCCAGGTCCAGATACTGGTGGTTATGGCTATCCGCATGATGGTTTACGCGCCGGTCATGGGGATCGGCGGCATCATCTACGCGGTGCAGAAAAGCGTCTCCATGTCCTGGATCATCGCCCTGGGGGTCGTGGTCCTGCTGAGCCTGGTGAGCGTCATTACCTCCATCGTCATGCCCCGCTTTAAGCGGATGCAGTCCCTTATCGACCGCCTGAACCAGGTCACCCGGGAGAACCTCTCGGGTATGATGGTCATCCGCGCTTACAACACCCAGGATTTTGAGGAAAAGCGCTTCGACAAGGCCAACCGTGACCTGGCCGGAAATACCCTCTTTGTCAACCGGGTCATGTCTGCCATGATGCCGGTGATGATGCTCATTATGAACTGCCTGACCCTGCTCATCATCTGGGTCGGCGCCCATCAGGTGGCGGAGGCGGCCATGCAGGTCGGCGATATGATGGCCTACATGCAGTACGCCATACAGATTGTTATGAGTTTCCTCATGGTGACCATGATGTTCATCATGGTCCCCCGCGCGGCGGTTTCCGGCGACCGGATCGCCGAGGTTCTGGGCACCCAGCCCAGCATCCGCGACCCGGAGCAGCCGAAAGCCCCGGAAAGTGGCCCGGCCCTTCGGGGAACCGTTGAGTTCCGGGACGTGAGCTTCCGCTTCCCCGGCGCGGAGGAGAACACTCTCGAGCACATCACCTTCACCGCCCATCCAGGGCAGACAACGGCCTTTATCGGCTCTACCGGATCCGGAAAATCAACCCTCGTCAACCTGGTTCCGCGTTTTTACGATGTGACCTCCGGTCAGGTGCTGGTCAATGGCATCGATGTCCGGGAGATGGCCCAGCACGACCTCCGGGATGAGATCGGTTATGTTCCCCAGAAGGGCGTCCTGTTCAGCGGGACCATTGAAACCAACCTGAAATACGGCAGTCCGGACGCCACGGCAGAGCGGGTCCGCGAATCCGCGGACATCGCCCAGGCCGCCGGCTTCATCAGCGAAAAGCCGGAGCAGTATGACGCACCCATTTCCCAGGGCGGCACCAACGTCTCCGGCGGACAGAAGCAGCGGCTTTCCATCGCCAGGGCCCTGGTCAAAAACGCCCCCATCTACATCTTTGATGACAGCTTCTCCGCGCTGGACTTTAAGACCGACGCAAAGCTCCGCCGGGCGCTCCGCGAAAATACGGCGGACGCCACCATTCTGCTGGTGGCTCAGCGGGTGGGCACCATCCGCAACGCGGAGCAGATCGTCGTCCTGGACGAGGGTAAAATCGTCGGAAAAGGCACCCACGACGACCTGATGCGGGATTGCGAGGTCTACCGCCAGATCGCCTATTCGCAGCTGAGCAAGGAGGAATTGGAATGAGCGAAAAGGAAACCCACCGTCCTCCCCGCCGCGGTCCCATGGGCGGCCATGGCCCCATGGGAGGCCCCATGGCCGGTGAGAGGGCGAAGGACTTCAAGGGCACCATGGGCAAGCTGCTCGCTTACCTTGGAAGATACAAATTTGCCATGCTGGGCATGCTGCTTTTTGCCGCTGCCAGCGCGGTTTTCAACATCATCGGCCCGAAGATCCTCGGCCAGGCTACCACGGAAATTTTTGAGGGCCTGATGCGGAAAATCAGCAACCAGGGCGGCATCGATTTTGACCGTATCGCAGTGATCATGATCATACTGATCTGCCTCTACGTCCTCAGCACCGTCTTCAGCTACGTGCAGGGCTTTATCAGCACGGGAATCTCTACCAAGGTCACCTACCGCTTCCGTAAGGATATCTCGGAAAAGATCAACCGCATGCCCCTCAAATATTTTGAGCGCGTCAGCCAGGGCGAGGTGCTCTCACGCATCACCAACGACGTGGATACGGTCAGCCAATCTCTCAACCAGAGCATCACTCAGATCGTCACCTCTCTGACGACAATCGTTGGCGTGCTGATTATGATGTTCTCGATCAGCGTATCCATGACGCTGGTAACGCTGCTGATTGTCCCGCTGTCCCTGGTGCTGGTAATGCTCATCGTCAAGCACTCCCAAAAATACTTCGTCCAGCAGCAGACCTATATCGGCCACGTCAATGGGCAGGTGGAGGAGACCTACGGCGGACACACCGTAATGAAGGCCTTCAACAACGAGGAGGCCAGCGTTTCGAATTTTGAACAGTACAACCGAACCCTCTATCGTGCGGGTTGGAAATCCCAGTTTCTCTCCGGCCTGATCCAGCCGGCCATCGGCTTTATCGGAAATGTGGGATATGTAGTCGTCTGCATCATGGGCGCGTCTATCGCCGCAGGCGGCGGCATCAGCGTCGGCGACATCCAGGCGTTCATCCAGTACGTGCGTTCCTTCACCCAGCCCATCTCCCAGGTGGCCAATATCACCAATATCCTTCAGCAGACGGCCGCCGCCGCGGAGCGGGTCTTTGAGTTCCTGGGGGAAGAGGAGGAGGTCCCCGAGGCCGAAAGCCCCGTCCGGGTCATTCGGAAGGAGGACGGCCGCTTCCAGCTCCGCTATACGTCGGAAGATGGCCGGACCGTTGAGGAGAACTTTGTTGGAGCTGTCCGTTTCGAGCATGTCCATTTCGGCTACGACCCCGAAAAAATCATCATCAATGATTTTTCCGCTGATGTGCATCCCGGTCAGAAGGTAGCAATTGTCGGCCCCACCGGCGCAGGAAAAACGACGATGGTGAAGCTGCTCATGCGGTTCTACGACGTCAATTCCGGCGCCATTACCATCGACGGTCACGATATCCGGAACTTTGCCCGTCAGGATCTCCGCGCCCTGTTCGGCATGGTTCTCCAGGACACCTGGCTCTATAACGCCACGATCCGGGACAACATCCGCTACGGCCGTCTGGACGCCACGGATGACAAGGTGCTCGCCGCCGCAAAGGCCGCGCAGGTGGATCACTTTGTGCGCACCCTGCCGGACAGCTACAATATGGAGCTCAACGAGGAGGCGAGCAACGTCTCTCAGGGCCAGAAGCAGCTGCTGACCATTGCCCGGGCGCTGCTGGCAGACCCGAAGATCCTGATTTTGGACGAAGCTACCAGTTCCGTCGATACCAAGACCGAGCTGGACATCCAGCGGGCCATGGACCAGGTGATGAAGGACCGCACCAGCTTTGTCATCGCCCACCGCCTTTCTACCATTCGTGACGCGGATCTGATCCTGGTCATGCGGGACGGCGACATTATGGAGCAGGGGACTCACGAGGCGCTTCTCGCCAAAAACGGCTTTTACGCCGAACTGTACAACGCGCAGTTTGAAAATTCCGATCAGTTGGACGACTGACCATACCTCTCAGGGGACCGCCTGTTTCCTGAGAGGTTTTTCTTTGGAAGATAAGAGCGGAAATAGAGGGTGCTTTTTTGTCGAAACTATGGTATAATATCCTCAAGGCCTTTTCCAGCGGAAAAGCAAAGGCTGCCAGCGCAGCCTTTGGGGCCTGGCGGCCCTCCTTGAGAACATTGTATCATTGCCCGGTTTTGCTGGCGCAAAACGACGGCGGCCTTGCCGCCTGCCGAATCCTGCGGATTCGGACGGACGTGGTATAATAACCACAAAGGCTTTTCCTGGGGAAGCGCAGCCGCACCCGGAATTTGCCGGAAAATTCTGGGATGGAAAGTTCCAAACAGTTCCGCGCCGCCCTGAAATGTGCGGATATGCGGGGCCATCCCGCACTGTCTATCCATAGGTGGGTCCGTCATGCGTTTTAAACGGGTCTATATTGAAATCAGCAACATCTGCAACCTGAATTGTTCCTTCTGCGTCCCCAGCACCCGTCCCCGCCGCTCCATGGA
>CAKXAF010000146.1 GCA_934869045.1 uncultured Nitrososphaerota archaeon
ATCATACGTGATGCCCAAATCGCCGCGGACCTTGTTCTTTTCAATATCGGCGGCATTGATGACAATGACGATCTCTGCGCTGTCCTTGAGTTCCAAAAGCATCCGCACCTTGCTGTCCGGCTCAAATCCCGGCAGGACCCGGGAAGCGTGAAAGTCATCAAACAGCTTTCCACCAAACTCAAGATAGAGCTTGTTGTCGAATTGTGAGATCCGCTCCCGGATCGTCCTGGACTGCAAGGCCAGGTACTTGCCATTGTCAAATCCGATCTGGTTCATGTTCGTTCCTCTTCCCGCGGCTGTGGACGCCGCATTTCAAAATTCTACATATGTTTCTATTATAAAGAAAATTCTTCAATTTTACAACGGTTCCCGCAATTTTTTTCCGATTCGCCGTAAAATGTGCTATACTGATGATGAGAATTGTCCGGAATCCTGAAAGGAGTCTTCTTCATGCCCCAAACCGTCCGCCATCCCCTTGCCCCGCTTTACGACAGCCGCTCCCGCGTCCTTCTCCTGGGTACCATGCCCAGCCCCAGATCCCGGGAACAGGGCTTTTACTACGCCCATCCGCAGAATCGATTCTGGCCCATTTTCGGCGCACTGTTCGGCGAGACCGTCCCCGAAAGCAGAGAGGACCGCCTCGCCTGGCTGTTGGCGCACCGCATCGCTCTTTGGGATGTGCTCCAGAGCTGCGAGATCGAAGGAGCGGATGACGGCAGCATCCGGTCCCCTATTCCCAATGACATCAGCCAGATCCTGCGGGCCGCCCCTATACAAAAGATTTTTACTACCGGCTCAACGGCAGCGCGACTCTATCGGAAATACTGCCTGCCGTCCACCAGCGTTCCCGCTTCCCCCCTCCCCTCCACCAGTCCTGCTAACTGCCGGTTTTATACCCTGGAGACTTTAATCGAGGCCTACCGCCCTGTTTTGGATGCACTCCGGGAATGACCTGTCTTTGGTGACCGCTGTGTTTGGGAACGGTTGATAGGATCGCCTCTTCCCCTGAATTCAGTTGTACTTGAACATAAAATTCGTTTTCTCAAATGCTGCCGCCTCGACTCTTCCGTTTTCAATTTTTTTCAAGGATTTTCACAAAAACGGCAAGAAAGGCCACAGATTTTTCCTTGACAAAACGCCTTATTTGTATTATAATTTATAATACAAATAATACAAAGGAGCTGTATTATGATTCTGCAATTGGATATGTCCAGTGACGTCCCGCTTTACCTGCAGATCCGCAACCAGATAGTTTTGGGAATCGGCCGCGGCGAACTGCAGCCTGGAGAGGGACTCCCCACTGTCCGGCAACTGGCTGAAGACGTTGGGATCAACACCATGACAGTCAACAAGGCGTACGCCCTTTTAAAGAGTGAAGGCTATATTGAAATCGACCGGCGGCATGGAGCGGCCGTCCGTCCGGCGCCGGAAGTTCCCGGCGAACCGGATGAAGCCCTTTGCCGGCAATTGACGCTGCTGGCGGCTCAGGCAGCCGCCAAGGGCCTCAGCCGGGAGAAATTTTTGGCGGCCTGTGCAGATGCCGCAGATACCATGCGCCCAAAGGAGGGAAACTGATATGCAGGCGTTTATTCTATTTTCTGTTATGCTTATCCTGCTGGCTGCTCTAACCGCCACCGGTTGGGGAGCGTCGAAACCAGACCGCGGCATCCTCTTGGGGGTCTCCATCCCCTACAGCCACATGAAGGAGCAGGCGGTCTCAGAGATTCTTACCAGATACCGCAAAGCCCTGCTAATGGCAGCAGCGGGCTTTCTTCTGCTGGCGGTACCGATTCTATTGGTACAGAAGCCGTTTTCCCTGTTGTTTGCCCTGTTTTTTTTGTGGGTGATCGTCTATATGACCGTCTTTGACCGGATTCTTGGCCGGTATGAAAAACAGCTCCGTGCATTGAAAAAGGAACGCGGCTGGACTGCGGGAACCCAGCGTATCCTGTCGGTGGATACCGAAGTAGCGCGCATCAAAAGCAAAATGCCGGTTTCCTGGCTGTGGATGCTTCCGTCACTGGCGATTTCCTGCCTGCCGCTGGTATCCGCCCTATTCCAGCAGAGGAGCTGGCCCTATCTCATGATAGCGGTTCTCTCTCTCCTGCTTCATGGGATGTTCTGGCTTTGCCGGCGATTCTCCATACGTGGACGGTCCACGGTTTACAGCCAGAAAACCGGCGTCAACCGGGCCTGCCACTATCTCGCGATCCGTCTCTGGACTCTGAATTGGACGGTTCAGGCTGCGATAAGCTCCGTTTGCATGACCGTATCCTATTTCTGCGCCCTTGGCGGACCGCCGGAACGGTTCTGGTTTCCAATTCTGATGATTCTGTTTATGGCTTCTGTTCTGCTGGGGACCTATTTCACTTATGTACAGGTCCGGGACCGCCGGAACCGACTGCTGGAAATGGAAGGAGGGCCAGTCACAGCAGACGAGGATGAATTTTGGAAACGCGGTTGGTACAACAACCCTTATGACCCGCGGGTCACGGTCGAAAAACGGTTCGGTATTGGATGGACGATCAATCTTGGAACCATAAAAGGAAAGCTGTATGCTTACGGCTCCCTTGCATTTGTTGCAGGACTTCTTCTCTTCCTGTTGGTTTTGTTCATCCGGGTGGACGTGATCCCCTTTACACTGGCGGTCGAAGAAAACCGCGTTTCTATCTCAGCCGGGATGTATAAAGAGGATTTCTCCCTGGAGGAAGTGCGTGGCATAGAGCTGATTGACACAGTGCCCGACGGGACCAGAATCAATGGCGCTGCTACCGACTCCTACCTTCTGGGACATTTCCGAATGGATGGGTACGGGGATTCCCTGCTCTACGTTTATCCGGACAGCTTGCCATGCCTGGTCATTTCTCTGCCGGAACGGACAGTATTTTTCACGGCCCGCAATCCGGAGGAAACCGTACAGGCTTATGAAAAGCTAAAGAATCAGATACAATAAGCGCTGACAACACAAAACAGCGTACCGGAAAAACGGGCACGCTGTTTTTATACGGGATCATAGAATGCGCGGAGAACGCCCCAACTCGTTCTCCGCGCAATTTTTCCGTTTTCTTCTCAATGTTTTTTCGGGCTGTCCGGCGAATACCGGATTACATCATGGATTTGTACAAGGCAATAATATCCTCAAGGGTGGGCTCCTTCGGATTGCCAGGACGGCAGGCATCATCCATAGCGGACTGGGCCAGGAAGGGAATATCCTCCTCTTTTACGCCGACTTCGCTGAGAGTTTCAGGAATTCCAACATCCTTGGAGAGCTGTTTGACCGCGTCGACGGCGGCTTTGCGGTACTCCTCCTGGGTCATGGAATCAACACCGGACACACCCATCACACGGGCAATCTCCCGCTATTTCTCACCGGTGGCAGGCGCGTTGTACGCCATAACTGTGGGCAGGATAATCGCGTTGGCAACGCCGTGGGGCGTATCATAAACCGCGCCCAGAGGATGCGCCATGGAATGAACGATACCCAGGCCGACGTTGGAGAAGCCCATACCAGCCACATACTGACCCAGAGCCATGCCTTCGCGGCCCTCAGGAGTACCGGCAACCGCACCGCGCAGAGAACGCGCGATGATTTCGATGGCCTTCAGGTGCATCATGTCCGTCATTTCCCAAGCGCCCTTGGTGATGTAGCCTTCAATGGCGTGGGTCAGCGCATCCATGCCGGTGGAAGCCGTCAATCCCTTGGGCATGGAGGACATCATATCAGCATCGATAAAAGCCACAACAGGGATATCATGAGGGTCCACACAGACAAATTTGCGGCTCTTTTCCACATCGGTGATAACGTAGTTGATGGTGACCTCCGCCGCGGTTCCGGCAGTGGTGGGAACAGCAAAAATCGGAATACTCTTGTTCGGAGTAGCCACGGCGCCCTCCAGGCTGACAACATCCGCATATTCGGGATTGGCAATGATGATACCGACGCCCTTGGCGGTATCCATGGCCGACCCGCCGCCGATAGCGATCAGGTAATCCGCGCCCGCAGCTTTGAAAGCTGCCACGCCGTCCTGAACGTTTTTGATGGTGGGATTGGCCTTGACGTCGCTGTAGATCTCATAGGCCAGACCGTTTTGATCCAGCAGGCCGGTCACTTTGGAAGCGACCCCGAATTTGATCAGGTCTTTATCTGTAACAACCAGCGCCTTGCGGAATGAGCGGCCTTTGGCCTCATCGACGATGGACGCAATTGCGCCGGCGCCGATGTACGAAGTCTCGTTGAGAATCATTCTGTTTGCCATGGGAATCACCTTGTCCTTTCTCTTTAACGCGGTATTTGAGGAGCGCCCGTTTCCAGACAGCTCCGGGAACACACTTGTGATATTTTTATCATACACCGGATTTCCAAATTTTTCAAGAGATTTTCAAAAAATTTAAACGTTTTACGGGAAATATTTTTAGTAACTTCATACAAAATTCACGGTATTAACTATTCATACAAAAACTTTTCCGGCAAAGCCACATGGAAGTCTCCAGCCAGGTCGCGGAAATTCTGGGCGGTGATCGTCTGGCGCTTTCCACCCATGGAGAGAACCTTTACGAGAATTTCCGCAGATTTTTCTACCGTATCCATCAGACCGAAGGTCAGGTCAAAATCCTCCCCGGAGCAGAAGATGCCGTGGTGCGCCCAAATAGCGACGTCGTACTTTTTCATCAGTTCGGCGGTGGCAAGGGCAATGTCCCGGCCGCCGGGAACCATCCACGGCACCACGCCCACGCCGTCCGGAAACACCACCGGGCACTCGGTGGCCATCTCCCAGAGTTCTCGGGTGAAGACCTCATCGGTCAGCGGGAGGACGAAGGTCAGGGCGATGACGTTGGTGGTGTGAGAGTGGAGAATCACCCGGTGGCGGCCGCCGGTCAGCTCTTTTTTTATGGAATGATTCATCAGATGAGTGGGCAGCTCACTGGTGGGCCGCCCGCCCTCGGTGAGCCCCCAGACAACGCGGTAGCCCGTCCCCTCCTGGTCCACCTGGATGACGCAGGTATTAGCGGCAGGATCCAGAATGACGTTACGCATAAATCTTCCCGACCCGGTGACCAGAAAAAATTCCCCAGCCAGGTTGGGGACTTCCACACCGATGGGGGTGAATTCCCGGTCAAAGGAGAAGGAATCCATAACGGATTCGGCCTCCTCGCACTTGATACGGTAGGAATAGTTTCCGCCGTTACGTTCATGCCAGCCTTTTTGAAAGGCATCGTCGGTCAGACGGACAAAGCCTTCCATAAATTTTGATTGCAGAATATCCATGTCGTTTCCATTCCTTTCTGAAAATAAGAGCTTTAGGAGTTTTCAAACGCACCGAACCCTCCGGTGAACCGGAGGGCGGAGACAAGGCCTATCAGCGGCTGGCGAGGACCTCCGCTTCGTAGCGGCGGATTTCCTCCAGCCAGCTCTGCCGGACGGGAGCGCCGTTTTCTTCGCAGAAACGGTCCCAAACATCGGCGTAGGGATAGGTTTTCAGTTCCTCCTGAAGGGCGAGAAGCGACGTGTAGTCGCCGGAATCCTGAAGCTGCTTCAGGGCAGTATGAGGGGTTAACAGAGCATAAAGCAGAGCCTTCTGCATATTCCGCATACCCACGACCCAGGCGGCGACCCGGTTCATGCTGGCATCAAAGTAATCCAGGCCGATGAGGACCCGATCCAGAGCGTCACAGCGAACGATCTCCTTGGCAATCTCCCGCAGCTCATCGTCGAAAATAACTACGTGATCGGAGTCCCAGCGGACCGGACGGGTGACGTGGAGCGCCAGTTTATCGGAGAAAAGAAGCATGGAGGGGATCTTGTCGGAAACCATCTCCGTGGGGTGGTAGTGACCGTTGTCCAGGAGGCAGAGGACGCCGTTTTTGGCGGCGTAATTCATGTAGAATTCATGGGAACCCACGGTATAGGACTCCAGCCCGATACCGAAAACCTTGGACTCCACCGAGTCACAAATGTAACGGGAATCCAGCTTTTCCGCAAAAATTTCGTCCAAGGAAACCTTCAGACGCTGGCGGGGGCCCAAGCGGTCGGCGGGAATGTCCTTATAGCCATCGGGGATCCAAATATTGTCCAGGGCCAGCTGACCCAGCTCCCGACCGAAATACTCAGTGATTTCCCGGCAGCGCTTGCAGTGCTCCACCCAGAAATGGCGGATGGATTCGTCGGGGTTGGAGAGGGTCAGACTGTCCGCCGCTTTGGGGTGGGAAAAGAGGGTTGGGTTGAAGTCCAGCCCCAAGCCCCGGGCTTTTGCGAAGTCTACCCAGGCGGAGAAATGCTCCGGGCGCAGGGCATCCCGGTCCACCGGGTGGTCGGTCACCGCATAAATCGCGTGGAGGTTCAGCTTGTGGGAGCCGGGAATCATTTTGAGAGCCATATCGATATCCGAGGTCAGCTCCTCAAAATTCCGGGCTTTTCCGGGATAATTTCCGGTGGCCGCAATGCCGCCGGAGAGGTCCCCGGAATTCTCAAAGCCGCCGACATCGTCGCCCTGCCAGCAGTGCATGGAGATTTTGACGCCGCTCAGCTTCCGCAGGGCTTCGTCCGTATCGACACCGAGGCCGGCGTACAGTTCTTTTGCGTATTCGTAACGGTTCATAGTGGTTCCTCCTTTATGGTTTATCCATGAATTCTTTCAACGGAAAAGGATCGGGCAACCGCACAGCGCGCCTCCTCCACTGTGGAAAAGACACCCGCTGCCAGCATCTGAGCCAGGATATTCCCCAGCGCAGTGGCTTCAGCCGGACCGGCGTAAACGGTTTTCCCGGTCTCGGAAGCAGTCAGTTCGTTGAGATACCAGTCCTTGCTGCCGCCGCCGACAATGTGGATGCAGGGCACCGG
>CAKXAF010000147.1:0-3807 GCA_934869045.1 uncultured Nitrososphaerota archaeon
GTGCTATATTTATCTTAGAGAAAGACATTTTGCAAATGCAGAATAGTTTTCTCAAAATTTGAGGAGGAGAAAACATGAAACGATTCTTCTGCTTAGCCGCCAACTCTGATGACCAACGCAGAAAGAAGTTAAAACCTTCTGCACTATCCTCAAAATGAATGGTGATGGTAAAAGACAGATGGTTCAAAGGGTATGGCGAAGCAGAGACCCAGGGAGGCCCCAGTTCGCTATCATAAAGAGCCGGGCTGGTCTTTCTCTCCACCAGTACCTTCTGAAGTTGCGGATTCAACGGGCTACCGAGCTGTTTCTTTCGGACGGCGGCTCTATTGAAGAAATTGCCGCTCAGGCAGGCTTCCCTGGTCCCGAATATTTCGCCCGGCATTTTTATCGGGTTATGGGTTGTTCCCCTTTTTCCTTCCGGGGAAAACTGCGGGGAAGATAATTATCCCTGCGTCTTGGCGCGGTATTCCTTTGCGGTAGTTCCTTCTGTTTCCCGGAATTTCCGCAGAAAGTTGGAAACGTCCTGATACCCCACACTCCGGACAATGTCCTGGATGGGAAGGTCAGTCTCAGCAAGCTGGCGTTTGACTTCGTTGAACCGGAGGAGGGAGATATACTGCCAGAAGCTGGTGCCGATTTCTTCCTTGAGGATTTGATTGAGCTTGGCTCGGGTGAGTTTCAAATCTTCGCAGGCCACCTCCAGAGAAAGAAGAGGGTCAGCGTAGTGGCTGCCGATATATTCAAAGATTGTGTCCCTCTGATGGGAGTCCCGCCGACGCATCCGTTCTTCGCTCTGACGGCAGAGAGCGGCAGTAATCCGGGTAGCAACCTCTCGAAATTCCGGAAGGCTGGAAGGCCGCATCAGTTGTTGGAATTCTTCCTGAGGGAGAGGAAATTTCAACTGTTCCGCCAGGAAAAAGAGGGCCTTTACCACGTCGTTATACATGAGCCGCAGGACCAGGAAGGTAGTCTGAGCCGCCGAAAGACGCTGGCAGATGACTTCAATGGCAGAAAAAGCCACCTCCTGATCGCCGTGAAGAATTCCTTTCTCCAGCAGGCTCACTTCGATGTCTGGGAGAGCCGGGGTGGAGGAATCTGTCCGTGCCAGAACGTCTTCATAAAAGAGGGCTCCGTCCTGTTCTCCGGCGGGCCTGGAGAATTGGAGGACGGTAGAGGCTTCGTAGTAGGAGTGTTTCAGATCGTGAAGCCGGGTGTAAAGCCGTCCCACTCCCATCCGAAGTCCCTGATTTTCTTCTTTTAAAACAGAAAGAATTCTTTGGCGGATGGCCAACGCCGTTTGCCGCAGGACTTCCTCCTGTCTTTCTGCCCTGCAATTGAAGCAGAAAATGCAGCCGCACCCCCGCTCCTCCATCAGTTCGGCGGCAAAAAACTGAAATCCGCTGCCTTCCGAGAGGGGGATGCCCTTCTGGATTTCCTGAAAGCGATCCATAAACTGCTGCTGACTGGCAAGACTGGAAAAGAGGATCCGGCAGGCAGCCTTGTATTCTCCGTCCAGAGAAAGGTGGGAGATCCTGGCGTAGCAGGAGACGTCTTCTTTTTTCTGAACCTTTCCGGTGAGAAGCCGCAAAACAAAGTGGCTGATAATGATTTTATCCTGCTGCCGGAGCTGGGTTTTCATTAGTTCGTTCTCTTCTATAGAGCTTAGATGCTTTTCCTCAATGGCGGTATACTCGCTGATTCCCTCGGGAAGGACTTCGCTTCCCACAATGTTCCGAACCAGCCGTCTCAGGGGCTGATACCGCCGCCAGGCGATCAGAACGATGAGAAGGAGACATCCTGCTGTCATGAGAAGAATCAGCGCCAAAAGAAAAAATCCCTTCCGGTAAAGCTCCCTATAGAATTCTTCTTTGTCCATGACGGCCAGATAGATTCGGGACATATCTCCGGAGACGCTTCGCATAAAGATCAGTTCCCGGTCCTGGATCCGCCGGGAGATGATGTTGGAACCCTTGAGCCGAAAAAGGTCGTTTAAGGAAATCTCCGGCAGAACAGCGTCGTTCTGAATGAGAAGGTTATAGGAAGAGGTGAAGGCGTAGTAGTTCATCGGTGCCTCCCCCATTACGTTGGTGAGGATATCCTGGACGGCGCCCTCGTCCATCAGGAAAATCAGGTCAAAGGCCGGTGTGCTTGAAAGATCCGGAAGGGGAAAGATGTAGGCGATGGTATGCCCTGCGGTTCTGTTCTCCCCTGGCTCCAAACGGTAGGTGAAGGGAGCCTTGAGGGTATTCAGCTTGGTAAAGAAGCCGGACATGACAAAATCAGTATTTCCGGCGTATTTTTTTTCGAAATCTGCCACCGAGATCAAATCGGTGCTGGTGTAGAACTCCGTTCCTCCCCGGAAAAAGAGGAGGATCTGGGTGGGAGCCGGCAGCATGGTTTCCAGATGGGAAAGCTCCGCCTGGATCAGGCCCGGATTTCCAGGGACGATGCGGCCATTTTTCTCAGTTATATAAAGAAGCCCTTCCTGCCCTCCGGCATAAGCGGAAATCTTTTCCTGGTAGGAAAAAAGATAGTCCATTTGGTAGGCGGACTTTTGAAAGGCTGCCAGCCGGTCACTTTCAATGGAAGAGCGGGCAGAGTAGTAGTAATAGCAGTAAAACAGAATACCCATCATGAGAACGGGGATCAGTATCACCAGAAAGGAACCAATGTAGCGAACCTGCTTGGGTTTTGTCATGATGACCTCCTTGGATCTGAGACCTTTTCATTCTCATTTTATTAATTTTCGACTTTTTGTCAAGGCGTTTTAGGGAAACCTTCCAAAATACACATTGTTTTTGAATCACATATTCAAAAACTGAAGAAAACTCGTCTCAAGCAGACCGAAATCCACACTGGGAAGAAAGCTACATATTGCTCCTTTTGACAAAACTTGCTAAACTAAAGACAAATCACTTGCGGGTCGCAGTCTCCTTCCTTTCTGGTCTGGAAGAACCTGCCCTGCGCCGGGTAGATTCTCCCGGCGAAAAAAGAAAGCGACAAAATTTTCGTGAGGAGGAGAGTATATGACCCAGACAACTGTGGTTAGCAGCAAACGATGCCGGGAGCATGGTCATCTCAGTTGGCGCGAGGACTTCCACCGCCACTGGTTCGTCTACTGTATGGCAATTCCTGTTCTGGTCTACTACATAGTTTTTCATTACGTCCCTATGGGGGGCTTGGTGATCGCTTTTCAGGACTTCAAGATTCAGAAGGGCTTCTTCGCCAGCGACTGGGTGGGCTTCAAGCACTTTGCGGACTTCCTCACCGGCCCCTTTGCTTGGCGTACCATCCGAAACACTCTTCTGATTAATGTCTATTCGATTCTCTTTGGCTTTCCGCTGCCCATTCTCTTCGCCCTGATGGTCAATGAAGTGGAGTCCAAGAGCTTCCGAAAGGTGACCCAAACCATCAGTTATATGCCTCACTTCATCTCTACTGTAGTCATCTGCGGAATGCTGGCGGACTTTTGCCGGACAACTGGCCTTTTCAACGATGTCTTCGGAGTCTTTCTCTCAGAGCCCATCAACTTCCTGAACGAGCCAAAGTTCTTCCGAGCCATTTATGTGGGCAGTTCCATCTGGCAGAGCATGGGCTGGAGCAGCATCATTTATCTGGCAACCCTCTCCTCGGTGGACGTTTCCCTTTATGACGCTGCTTCCATCGACGGGGCTAACCGGTTCCAGCGGATATGGCACATCACCGTCCCTTGTTTGGTTCCCATCATCACCATCCAGCTGATTATGAGGATCGGCAATATTATGTCTCTGGGCTTTGAAAAGATTATCCTTTTATACAACCCCCTGA
>CAKXAF010000147.1:3817-6818 GCA_934869045.1 uncultured Nitrososphaerota archaeon
ATGAAACAGCGGATACGGTTTCCTCTTATGTTTATCGCTATGGACTTCAGGGGGCTCACTACAGCTTTGGCGCAGCGGTGGGAATGTTCAATTCCTTTGTCAACATCATTATTTTGGTCACCGCCAATAAACTTTCCCAGAAATTCCTGGAAAACAGCTTATGGTGACGGAAGGGAGGTCTGGAAAATGACTTTTTCCAAAAAACGAAGCATAGGGGACAGCATCTTCCTTCTGATAAACGGCTTGCTGATTTCCGTTCTGACACTTTTCTTTCTTTATCCTCTCTGGCATGTGATTATGGCCTCCTTCTCCGAGCCCAGTAGTCTTATGGCTCATACTGGCCTTCTTCTGAAGCCCACTGGCTTCAGCCTGGAAGGATATAAGACAGTTCTTGCACGGAAAAGTATCTGGGTAGGCTATGGCAACACTCTTTTTTATGTCATTGTAGGCACCGCCATCAACGTGATCATGACCAGCCTGGGAGCTTACGTCCTCTCTCGCCGGGATCTGAAGCTCAAAAAAGTCATGAGCCTTCTCATTGTCATCTCCATGTATATCAACGGAGGAATGATCCCCAACTTCCTGGTGGTCCGGTATCTGGGCCTTTATGACACCCGCTGGGCTCTGATCCTCCCCGGAGTTATCGGCACCTGGAACATGATCGTTTTGCGGACCAGCTTTAATCAGATCCCTCATGAGTTGGAGGAATCTGCCATGATCGATGGAGCCAACGACGCAGTGGTCCTTTTTCGGATTATCTTTCCTGTGGCTAAAGCTACGATTATGGTCATCGCCCTGTTTTATGCTGTGTCTCACTGGAATGCCTGGTTCAGCGCCAGTATCTATCTTCAGGACCGGGGCAAATGGCCGCTGGCTCTCTATCTGAGAGAAATTCTCCTTCAGAATGTAATGAGTTCCATGGACGCCGACGTCAACGAAATCGGCGGAACCTTCAATCTGGATGAGCTGATCAAGTACTGTACCATTGTGGTCACAACGCTTCCCATCCTCTGCGTCTATCCCTTCGTTCAGAAATACTTTGTCAAGGGGGTAATGCTTGGCTCCTTGAAGGGATAAGCCTCTCTGTATCTGCACCTGCCTTTGGCGGATCAGATAAAACCGGCCTGAAAGGTTCGAATTCCTATCGGCAGTCAATAAGAAAGGATTGATTTTGCAATGAAAAAGTCTCAGAGAATCACTACGGCGGTTTTGGCAGCTGCCATGCTTGCTGCCATGACCGGATGCGGCGAGCAGGAAGGTCAATCTTCCATCCCCGCTTCTTCCACTCCGGTCTCTTCTGCTGCTAGCTCTTCCGCTCCTGAGTCCTCTCAGCCTGAAGAGAAACCGCTTTATCCCGTGGTAACAGATGGATCCATTACACTGAAATACTGGTGCAGCATCCCTTCCGGTGCCACTAAGTTCATCGAAAACTATTCTGAAAACACTGCTTATCAGGAAATCATGAAAAATACTGGCATCAACATCGAGTTCACCCACCCTGTTGCCGGTCAGGAGAAGGAGCAGTTCAACGTTATGATGCTCTCCGGTCAGCTGCCTGACATTGTCGGCGGCGCCCAGACCTATCAGGGCGGCGTTTTTCAGGGAGTTAAGGATGGCTATTATGTGGATCTGGCTCCCTACCTTGAGGAAAATGCTCCCGACTATTACGCCCTGATCAATTCCACTGAGGAAGCCCGCCGTCAGTGTTACCATGAGGACTCGGTCTGCGCTTTCTACCCCTTGACCTTTGAGGCCGCTCCCGACTGGCTCCGTCCTGTAGTCCGGCAGGACTTCTTGGACGAATTCGAGATGGACGACCTGAAAATCTATGACGATTATGAGAAATACTTCCAGAATATACAGGATAACCATCCTGATGTCACGCCCTTCGTCTTCAACGCAAGTTTAGTTAATGATTTGAACCAGATGATGGCCGGTTATGACATGGTGGCAGATTTCTACGTCAAGGACGGGAAAATCCAGCATTACTATGTAGACGACAATCTTCTTCCCTTCCTCACCATGATGAACAGCTGGTATGAGAAGGGTTACATCTCCAAGGACTCCACCTCTTTGGAAGAGAAACAGGCCTGGGCTATGTATCAGGCAGGCCAGCTGGGCTGCGTTATCATGTCTGTGGATACTGCCTATTCTCAGAACAAGGACAGCGAAATTCTCAAACTGGGCAGTGCTCCCTACCCTCGTAAGGTCGAAGACCAGCAGATCCACACCGCTCCTCTCACCACCATCCGGGGAGCCAGCTACCAGACAGCTGTTACCGCTACCAGCAAGAACATCGAGGCAGCCATTAAATTTCTGAACTACGGCTATACCGAGGAAGGTTCGAGAATCTACAACTATGGCGTTGAGGGAGATACCTGGACCCTGGTGGACGGGGAACCCAAGTATACCGAAAAGATGCTTCATCCCAGTAATGGAATGACTGCCTCCAATACATCCCATATCTGGAAGATTCATTTTGGCCCCAAGCTCACCGCTCCTGACACCAAGGCTCACCCCGGTGTAGTCAGCAACGAGGAAGCTCTTGCCTGGCGCAAGAGATGGTCTGATGATCCCAATGTGGATAGCTCCTACCGGATTCCACCCTTCACTCTCAATGAGGAAGAATCTGCCGAGCGGGCTCAGCTCCTCACCAGCATCGAGACCTATGCCAAAGAAATGATCCTCCGGTTCATCACCGGCGCCGAGCCTCTCTCCAACTTCGACAGCTACCGGGAAAAGCTTGATTCCCTCCAGATGGACCGGGTCTTAGAGATTACTCAGGCCGCCTATGACCGGTACTCAGCCCAATAAATTGAGATAATCCTCCGTTTTGTGGTCCTGTTACCCCCTCTGCGCCTCCTGCGCAAACTGGTGGCAGGACCTTCTCTATAAGGAGATGCATCGAATGAATTTATGGAAACGTTTCACCAAAGCGATTGCGGTAACTGCGTCTCTAGCTGTAACCCTTCCTTCTCTCTCCGTTTCCGCCGCCTGGCAG
>CAKXAF010000148.1:0-5586 GCA_934869045.1 uncultured Nitrososphaerota archaeon
AAGTTCCTCTTCCGGGGGATTACCGGCAAAATCCAGAAAAGGGGATGTCCGTGGGCGGCTTGTAGGCCGCCCTTTTCTTTTGGAGTGTACCCGTACATGCCTGGATTTTGCTTGCCGCAAGCGAGGGAGGCGGGCACTGTTCCCTCCCGTCCCCGTTTTTTCAAAAAAGTTCCCGAAAACCTTCATGCGCCAGATTGACATCCCCTCTGGCCATTTTCAGAAAAATGTGGTAAAATAAAGGAAATCCTTTTGAAACGAGGTTCCCATATGGATGCCTATTCTGCCGACTATTCCGTCCTCCTTCCCCGTCCTGAGATTCGCCTTCCCCTTCCCCACAGCCTTTTGGACGGAAAGCGGATCTTGATTACCGGCGGAGGTGGCTCCATCGGCTCCGAGATCTGCCGCCAGATCGCCGCGGCTCCTGTCCGGGAGCTGACTATAGCTGATATCAGTGAAAACGGCGTCTATGCCCTTCAGCAGGAACTGCTGGCACGTTATGGAAGCGATCTGCCCTTCCGAATTGAAATCGCTTCCATCAGGGACCGCAGCCGGATATGGCAGCTGTTTACTGCCCTCCGCCCCGATGTGGTTTTCCATGCTGCCGCTCACAAGCACGTCCCTTTGATGGAAGCTTGTCCCGGCGAAGCCATCAAAAATAACGTTTTCGGTACCCGCAACGTTTTGGAAGCCGCCCAGGATGCCGGTACAGAACGCTTTCTCCTGATTTCCACAGATAAGGCCGTCCATCCCTCCAGCGTAATGGGCGCGACCAAGCTGCTGGCCGAACGGCTGACCGGTCTCTCCTGGGGCCGGATGATCTGTTCCACCGTCCGTTTCGGCAACGTCCTCGGTTCCGCCGGCTCCGTCCTTCCCTTGTTTCAGCGGCAAATCGACGCAGGAGGGCCTGTTCTCGTCACAGACCGCCGGATGTCCCGTTACTTCATGACTATCCCTGAGGCTGTTTCTCTGGTCCTGGAGGCCGCTTCACAGGCTCAGGGAGGCGAAATCTTCATCTTGGATATGGAGGAGCCGGTCTCCATCCTCTCCTTGGCGGAAAAGCTCATTCGTCTCCATGGCCGGACGCCCTATAAAGAGGTCCCCATCCGCTTCACCGGACTGCGCCCCGGGGAAAAGCTCACTGAGGAGCTGCTGACCCCTGAAGAAGCGCGGACCATCTCCCGCAGCGGCCGAATCCTGGCGGCCCATCCCAGTCCGGTCTCCGCCGGGCTGCTCACTCGCATACTGGATGCCCTCCAAACCGCAGCCCTGTCCGACAGCCAAGAAGAACAGCGGCGGACACTTTTTCAAGCGGTCCAGCACTTAACCGACGAACAAAAGTCCCCTGTTTTCTAACAGGGGACTTTTGTTATCTGGCCTTTTTCAGTGCCGGTTTTCGCCGGACGACCTTGGCGGTATCTGTTCCTTCGACAACCTCCGGCGTGATGATCACCTTGGCGATGCCCTCATCAGAGGGAATCATGAACATCAGATTCAGCAGAAGGTCTTCCATAATATTCCGCAGGCCGCGGGCACCGGTTTTGCGCTTGATCGCTTCGCGGGCCACCGCGCGCATGGTTTCCTCATCCATCACCAGCTCTACATCGTCGAGAGCAAAGAGAGAGCTGTATTGCTTGAACAGGGAGTTTTTCGGCTCTACCAGAACCCGGACCAGCTGTTCTTCATTGAGATCGTCCAGGGTCGTGATAACCGGAAGACGCCCTACCAGTTCCGGAATCAGGCCGAATTTGACCAGATCATCCGGCAGGACCTTCTTATAAAGCGCGCTCTTATCATCGTCGCTCTTCTTCCGGACATCACCGTTAAAGCCCATCATAGACGAATCCAGCCGACGACCGACCACCTTATCGATCCCCTCAAAGGCGCCGCCGCAGATAAACAGGATATTCTTGGTGTTGAGCTGGATAAACTCCTGATGCGGATGTTTCCGGCCGCCCTGAGGCGGGACGTTGGAAACCGTTCCCTCCAGGATCTTCAACAGAGCCTGCTGTACGCCCTCGCCGCTGACATCCCGGGTAATGGAGGGGTTTTCCGACTTTCGGGTGATCTTGTCGATCTCGTCGATATAGATGATCCCGCGCTCGGCTGCCTCAATGTCGTAATCCGCCGCCTGGATCAGCCGGACCAGAACGTTTTCCACATCGTCGCCGACATAACCCGCTTCAGTCAGGGTTGTCGCATCAGCAATAGCAAACGGAACATTCAGAACCTTTGCCAGCGTCTGAGCCAGCATGGTTTTTCCCACGCCGGTGGGTCCCAGCAACAGTACGTTGCTCTTCTGGATCTCCACATCCTCATCTGCGGGCGCCATAAAGATTCTCTTGTAGTGGTTATAAACCGCCACAGACAGGGCAATTTTCGCCTTGTCCTGACCAATGACATACTGGTCGAGGATCTCTTTGATCTCTGCGGGCTTGAGGAGCTCCGGCACCTTATCCGGATCAATGGGCTGCTGGCTCCGGCTGCTGCCCGGCTCCGGGAAGATGCCCTCCTCCACCAGCATTTCATAGCACAGTGCAACGCAGTTGTCGCAGATATTCGCCCGGGCAGAATGAAGCATCCGCTCCACGCTCTGCTCCGGCTTTCCGCAAAAGCTGCATCGCACCGATTCTCTTTCGTTGTTTTCTGGCATGAATCGATGCCTCCTTCTAACAGGCCCGTGTCAGCCGGCAAAATGCTCAGTGGTGGGCAATAATCTGATCAATCACGCCGTACTCCAGCGCTTCCTGAGCGGACATAAAATGATCCCGCTCGCAGTCAGCGGCCACAGTCTCATACGGCTTCCTGCAGTTATCCGCCAGGATCTGCGTCAGATTTTTTTTCATTTTCAGAACACGCTCCGCCTGAATGGCGATATCCGTGGCCTGCCCCTGAGCGCCGCCAGAGGGCTGATGAATCATGATTTCACTATTGGGGAGCGCAAGACGCCGCCCCTTGGTGCCGCTGGAAAGCAAAAATGCACCCATAGACGCCGCCATTCCCACGCAAATGGTGGAAACGTCGCATTTTACAAACTGCATCGTGTCATAAATCGCCATCCCGGCTGTGATGGAGCCGCCGGGGCTGTTGATGTACAGGCTGATTTCCTTTTCCGGGTCCTGGCTCTCCAGATACAAAAGCTGTGCGACCACCAGCGATGCTGTCGCATCGTTTACCTCTTCGCAGAGCATAATAATCCGGTCGTTCAAAAGACGGGAAAAAATGTCGTAAGACCGCTCGCCACGGCTGGTCTGTTCAATTACCATTGGGACTAAGCTCATAAATAAGTCCTCCATTCTATGTTCTTGCCGCAGAAACACGAACAACTATTGGCCGGCACACTGCTGTCCCACCCCAATAGCTGCACGCGTCACTGTTTAGTATAAACCCGAAACATGAACGGCAAACAGACCATCTGCAACCTTTTCATGAACGGTTTTCATGCTGGAGGGTTCCGGATTATTCGGCAACCGCACTGTCGCGGATCAGGTCAATGGCCTTGTTGACCGCAACATCCTTCTTCACGTCTGCGGCGGGGATCATGGGTTTGAGCTTCTCAGCGTCCATCTTGTAGGCTTCTGCCAGACGGGCGTACTCTTTCTCGATCTCCTCTTCTGTGGGTTCAATTCCCTCGACCTCAACAATCTTTTCCAGAGCAAGGCGGATCTTCACCTGACGCTGGGCCTGGGCTTCAAAGGTCTTGCGGAAAGAATCCTTGTCAAGGCCAGAGTATTGCAGGTACATGTCGAGGTTCAGCCCCTGGGACTGGAGACGGTATTCGAAATCCCGGATCATCTCATCGATGCGGACTTCGTACATCTCCGCAGGAATCTCCGCTTCCATGTTCTCGATCACAGCGTCGATGAGTTTGTTCTCGAATTCAGAAGCCGCCTTCTTTTCATTGGCCTCTGCCTGACGCTTACGGATATCCTCCTTCAGCTCCTCCAGGGTATCAAACTCGCTGACGTCCTTGGCAAACTCGTCGTCAGCCTCAGGAAGCTCCTTGGTGCTGATGCCATGGATCTTAACTTTAAAGGTGGTTCCCTTACCCTTGAGCTCTTCCGCATGGTAGTCCTCCGGGAAGGTTACGTTGACGTCAAATTCCTCCTCAGCATTGTGGCCGATAATCTGCTCCTCAAAGCCGGGGATGAACTGGCCGGAGCCGATGGTCAGGCTGAAGTTTTCCGCCTTGCCGCCGTCAAAGGGCTCCCCGTCCAGAAAGCCCTCGAAGTCGATGGAAACGATGTCGCCGTTCTCCACAGCACGGCCTTCCACGTCCACAGTACGGGCATTGCGCTCACGCATCCGGTCGATTTCCGCAGCAATCTCCACATCCGTGACTTCCGCCACTTCCTTTGCGGCCTTGATGCCTTTGTAGTCTTTCACGATGACTTCCGGTTTCACGGTGCAGACGGCCTTAAAGGTCACTCCGTTTTCCTTGGAAACATCGGTAACTTCCACCTCGGGGCGGCAGACGATTTCCAGCTCCGCCTCTTCCACAGCGGACTGCAGCGCGCCGGGGTATACGTCGTTTACAGCGTCTTCAAAAAAGATGCCTTCGCCGTACAGCTTCTCAATGGTTTTGCGGGGTGCATGCCCCTTCCGGAAGCCGGGGACCTCAATCCGTTTGACTTTCTTTTTATAAACCCGCTCGCAAGCCTTTTCAAATTCCTCAGCTGGGACCAGGACTTCTAACTCAAACTTATTGGTTTCCACATTGTTTTTCGACACTAAACTCATGAAACTTCCTCCTGTTATTCCGTCAAAGCAGCCGTTGAAGCCCCCTGAACGAATCCTTTGCGAAAGCCCGCCGAGCAGACTTTTCAGACTAATTTATTATAGCACAACTCCATTGGATTTGCTAGTTTTTCTGATGAAAATTTGGGTTTTTTACGAATTATATGATTTTGACCGGATTGAATTGGATAAAATCACAGGATACCAGCCGAAAATCAATGCCGTTGCGTTCTCCATTAATAGCATAACCGGCGGAATAGCCGTGAATGTGCCCGTAATATACCTTCCGGATTCCGTATTCCAGCAGCACATCCAGGATTTCATAGCACTCCCCGCCGCCGTAAACCGGCGGATAGTGCAGGAACACCAGCGGCTCCTTCTGAAGCTTTTTTCCAGCCTCCAGGGACAGCCGCAGCCGCCCGCATTCCCGCAAAAGGACCTTTTTATCCGTCTGCTCGTTCATCCAGCCCCGGGTGCCGCAGATGGCATAATCCCCGTATTCAAAGGCGTTGTTGAACAGAATTTTCAGCGTAGAAAACCCATTCTCCGCAAAAAAACGCTCCACCTTGGTTTTGGTGGAAAACCAAAGATCGTGATTCCCTTTAAGCAGGAGTTTGGTTCCGGGAAGGCTGTTCAGAAATGCGAAGTCCTTCACCGAATCGCTGATCTCCAACGCCCAGGAGATATCTCCAGCGACAACCACTGTATCCTCAGGGCGGACATTTTCCCGCCAATTTTTTTCCAACTTCTGCACATACCCGTCCCAGCCCGGAAAAACATCCATGGGCTTGTCAACCCCTAAGGAAAGGTGCAGATCCGCAATTGCAAATAAGCTCATAAATCATCCTTTTT
>CAKXAF010000148.1:5596-6809 GCA_934869045.1 uncultured Nitrososphaerota archaeon
CTCAAACTATTATAGGAAAGAGCCGGAAAAGCCCTTTCTGCAGCCGGACCTTTCTGCTCCGGCTAGTTTGCGCTCCAAAATAAAAATTGCAACGCCTGAGAGGAGGACTCCCTATGTCCGAAGTGGGAAAAAACAAACCCGCCATCCCCTGCGTCAAATGTGATGTAACCAACTGCATCCACAATAATCACGAATGCTGCTGCACCGCCAAAGATATCAAGATCGGGCCGCATTTCGCCAACTGCTGTTCTGACACAGTCTGCCAAAGCTTCGCTTCCCAGAAGTAATCTGCCGCAATCGCTTCCGGCACGGGACAGAAACCTGTCGGAAGGGGGCAGGCAACTGTACCCGGACCGGACCCGGAGCGCAAAAGGAAGGAGTTGGGCCTTTCTTCTGCGCTCCGCTCTTTGTTTTATCGAAGCATTTGGAGAACCTGTCCGGCCATCTCCTCTTTTTCGACACTGCCGGCAAACCGCACCTGCTTCTCCCGCAGCTCCAGCAGAGAAGCGGGCGGCGCCATGCCCGATACCTTGGCAAGCAGCTCCACCTGCTCGAAATCGCCTTCCGGAATTGCATCCTTAGAGATTGCCTTCAAAACGCTGCCCGTAAATTTGTACGGCGATGCGGTGGAGGCAATGATGGTTTTGGCGGTATCGCCGGTGGATTCTACATAATCCTCATAAACCTTGATTCCCACCGCCGTGTGGGTGTCACAGAGATATCCGTACTCGCGGAACGTCTTTCCGATGGTGGAAAGGGTCTCCTCGTCAGTGCAGTAGCCGCCGTAGAAGCCCTCCCGCAGCTTTTTCAGCACCTCGGGCGTCACCGCATACCGGCCCTCCCCGGCCAGCGCGGCGAACCACTCCCGAATCTGCCCGTCGTCCCGGCCGCAGAGGTCGTAGAGCAGCCGCTCCAGGTTGGAGGAAATCAAAATATCCATGGACGGCGAGGGGGTGGTGTGGAACTCCCGGTTTCTGTCGTAGACGCCGGTGCGCAGGAAATCCGTCAGCACCTTGTTGCGGTTGGAGGCGCAGATCAGCCTCCCGATGGGCAGCCCCATGGCTTTGGCGTAATAAGCCGCCAGAATGTTCCCGAAGTTCCCGGTAGGCACCACCACGTTGACCGCTTCTCCCAGCGTGATCTCCCCCTGCTCCACCAGGGAGGCATAGGCCGCGATATAGTAGACAATCTGCGGCGCCAGCCTCCCCCAGTT
>CAKXAF010000149.1 GCA_934869045.1 uncultured Nitrososphaerota archaeon
ACGGTGGCGGAATACCTGGCTTATGAGCAGAACATGCACATCCTCGTCATTCTGACCGATATGACGTCCTACGCCGAGGCGCTGCGGGAGTTTTCCTCCTCCAAGGGCGAAATACCCGGGCGGAAGGGTTATCCCGGCTATCTTTATTCCGACTTGGCGTCCATTTACGAGCGCGCAGGCATCGTGAAGGGGATCAATGGTTCCGTGACCCAGATCCCGATTCTGACCATGCCCAACGATGACATCACCCATCCGGTTCCGGATCTGACTGGTTATATCACCGAGGGTCAGATCGTTCTGGACCGTTCCCTGGATCAGTCGGGCGTGTATCCGCCGGTTTCGGTGCTGCCCAGTCTGTCCCGTTTGATGAAGGACGGCATCGGAGAGGGCTACACCCGCGCTGACCATCCCGGCGTGTCCAATCAGCTGTTTTCCGCTTACGCCAAAGTTCAGGACGCCCGGTCGCTGGCGTCGGTCATCGGCGAAGAGGAGCTTTCCGACGCCGACAAGCGGTATCTGGAATTTGGCCGGATGTTCGAGGAGCACTTTTTGAACCAGGGCTTCCACGATAACCGCACGATTGAGCAGACTCTGGATTTAGGCTGGGATCTGCTTTCCCTGCTGCCGCGGGAAGAGCTGGATCGTCTGGATGACAAGCTCATTGACCGCTATTATGATCCTAAGCGGGCCGACCGTTTCCGCCAGTAAGTATCTTCCGTCTGAACAGGGGGCTTTCCAATGGCAAACCAGGTGTTTCCCACCAAAGGCAATCTTTTAAACATCAAAAAGTCCCTGTCCCTGGCCCGGTTGGGTTATGACCTCATGGATCGGAAGCGTAACATTCTGATCCGGGAGATGATGACCCTGATCGACACGGCCAAGACCGTCCGGGATGAAATTGAGGTTACCTACCAGCGGGCCTACAGCGCCCTCCAGCGGGCCAGCGTGACGCTGGGCGTCTGCCGGGATCTTGCGCTTTCGACACCGGTAGAAACCGGCGTCGAAATCACTTACCGGAGCGTGATGGGGGTAGAAATTCCGCACATCACCATCCATCCCCGGAAGGGTTCGCCGTTCCGCTACAGCCTGCATAATTCCAATTCTCAGCTGGATCAGGCCTGCGTCTGCTTTGAAAAGTGCAAGGAGCTGACTGTTTTGCTGGCTGAGGTAGAAAACAGCATCTATCGTCTGGCTGTTTCCATCAAAAAGACCCAGCGGCGGGCTAACGCTTTGAAAAACATAGTGATTCCCAATTTCCAGGGAAATGTCGTCTTTATTACCAATGCACTGGATGAAAAGGAGCGGGAGGAGTTTTCCCGGCTCAAGGTCATTCGCCATACCAAAGATAAAAAGCAGGTTGAATAGAAAAATGCTGCCAGACTTTTCTCCTATCCCGGAAACGGGAGGAAGCTCTGGCAGTCTTGACTTTATGTGGAGGTGAAAAAAGTGTCCAAAGGCATTCTTTTATTTGGGGCAATGGGCGTTGGAGATACGACGCTTGGAAAAGCGGTTGCGGAAAAGCTGGGATATCCCCATATCGATTTGGACGATTATCATTGGCGCTGGGATACAGAAATCCCCTATACGGTATTTCGCTCCAGGGAGGAGCGCATCGAAAGCATCATGGCGGCGGTTTCCGCGCAGCCGCATTTTGTCATGTCCGGATCCATGTGGAGCATCCGCAAAACCTTTGAACCTTTTTTTGACTTGGCGGTATTTTTGACTGCACCGGCGAAGCTCCGGGCGGAGCGTCTGTGCGCACGTTCCATCGCCCGTTGGGGGGAACGTGTTTTGCCGGGCGGCGATATGTATGAAAGCAGCCTGATCTACCGGGATTACCGCGCCTGTGCAGAGGCTTATGAACAGGATATCCGTCCCCAGGCGTGCAGGCTTCAGCACGAACAGTGGGCGGAGGAACTGCCGTGTCCCGTTTTAAGGCTGAACGGCGCCAGGCCAATTGCGGAAAATGCGGATTTGGTTGTCCGGCGCTACCTGCGGCTTTTGGCCGCTCAGGCTGAGCAGTCTCCGAAATAAAAAGCAATTATAATCGAACAGCCCGGAAAGGAATTCTCCTTTCCGGGCTGTTTTGTTCAGAGCGTAATCTCGCCGGCATAGTTCGTAGCAAAGATCCGGCGGATTTTATCCAACTTTCGGGTCTGGCCAAGAGCCCACATCAGTTTGGTGACGACTGCCTCTGTTGTCATATCACCGGCTTGAATCACACCAGTCTCCAGGATTTTGCGTCCCACCTCATAGATGGAAAAGTCGCTGCTGTCATAGAGGCACTGGCTGCATACTACGACTGCGACGCCGCATTCCGTCAGTTTTCGGAGCTTTTCTGACAAATCCCTGCGGATAAAATGTAGACCTCCTGCGCCAAAAGCCTCTAAAACCACGCCGCGATAATTCATCTTCAAAAGCATGTCGAAAATTGCAGGATTTGTGCCAGGTATCAGCTTCAAAAGGAAGACGTCGTTGCATATCTCGCTTTTTAGCCTACAGGGCCCCGTATAGGGCGGGCGCCGATCCCGATAAAGCTGAAGCCCATTGGCCAAAACCTCCCCCTTATTCGGAGAATTGACGCTTTCAAAAGCATCAAAGCCCATGGTGCGCACCTTCACTGCACGGCAGCCGTTGAGAATTTTGTGGTCGAAGGCGACACTGACACCGGTCACGCCCTCCTGAACTGCGGCGAAGGCCGTAGCCAGATTTGTGGGGGCGTCCGACAGCGGGGAGGAGATTGGAAGCTGGGAGCCGGTCAAGACCACAGGCTTTTCCAGATTTTGCAGCATGAAAGCCAGCATGGAAGCGGTATACGCCATGGTATCCGTTCCATGGGTGATCACAATCCCGTCATAATCCGGAAGTGCGCGATAGACATTCTGGGCAATGAGCTGCCATTCTTCAGCCTGGATGTTTGAGCTGTCCAGGTTGAGAATGCTCCGGCAGTCGATTTCGTAATGACGGCGCAGGTCCATAATCGTATGCATCAGCTCCGGCGGTGATTCTTCCGGGGCAAGCCCGTCTGCTCCAGGGCGTGAGGCTATGGTGCCTCCAGTGGTCAACAGCAGGATTTTCTTCATTGGGCGCTCCATTCTATCCACGTTTTTCTCAGTAAATAAACGCGTTTATTTTTTATCTGTTTGAGTTTTGCCGGAAATATTTTGAGCCGCTGTTTCTCTTTTATGCGTGTCTTCTGTACCTCAATCGAATCGAGAACAACGGTCAGATGCCGGGCATTTCGTTTCCGCCGCATACCGGGAGGTAGACGCCGGTAATAAAACTGGACAAATCAGAAGCCAAAAATAAGACGGCGTTGGCGATTTCCTGGTCGCTTCCCCGGCGTTTCAGTGGAACTCGGGAAATATATTCGCTGTCATCGCCCGGTTCCCGCAACCAGTTATCGGAGATGGTCCAGCCCGGAGCGATTTGATTGACCGTAATGCCGTATTCGCCGACCTCCTTTGCCAGTACACGTAAAACTCCATCCATTCCGCGTTTGGCGGCGGCGTAAGCCGACTGCCCAGGGAAGCACTGCATGGCGCATTCAGTGTTGATTCCGATAAACCGCCCCCAGCCTTTTTCCTTCATGGCGGGAACAAACGCCTTCGCCATATTGACATTATGAAGGACACAGCTGCGGAACTGGCTTTCGTAATCTTCCGTAGGCTGTTCCAAAACGGAAGTCCAAGGCTGATATTGGACAACGGCGGCATCTACGATGATATCCGGAGCGCCCATGGTAGTAAAAATCTCCTGTTTCATCCGCAGAACACTGGAAAGATCGCCTACATCAGCTGTAAAGGAACTTGCGTTTACAGACATTTTTCGCAATTCCTGCACCAGATTTTCCGCCCGATCTGCGCCATGGTGGTAGTGTACGGCAATGTCGGCTCCCGCAGCGGCCAGGGTACGCGCCATGACCCGTCCCAGTTCGCCGGAAGCGCCGGTGATTACTGCCAGTTTCCCGCTTAAATCAATGGTAACCATAAGTTTCCGCCTTTCTGTCATTTGATTTCAGCAACCGTAACGCCAGCCTCCCCTTCGCCATAAACACCCAGCCGGAAGGTTCGGATATTCCGGTGCTGCTTCAGGTGGGCCTGGACGGCGGTACGGAGCGCACCGGTGCCTTTGCCGTGAATAATGGTAATCTGCTGGACATGAGTGAGGACCGCGTTGTCGATAAAGGAGTCCAGGACAAACAGCGCTTCATCTGTCGTCATGCCGCGAAGATCGCATTCTGTGGAGGCGCTGCGCCCGGAAACGTTCATAGTCTTCCTGACCGAACCCCTTCCGCCGCCCCGCACGCCGGAACCGTTGAACTGGACCTTTTTCTTATCCAGGAGCCGAAGGTTTTCCACCTTGACCCGGGATTTGATAATCCCAGCTTGAACCAGTACGTTTCCGGATTTGTCCGGCGGCTGGAGAACGGTGCCCTCCTTGTCGATATCAACGATAAGAACGGTGTCGCCTGCCTTCAGCGGACGGGGGAGGGTATAGCTGATATTCTCCCGCTCAGCAATGGGATTTGCGGCATCGTGAAGCCGGTCCAGTTTGGATTTCAGCTGACTGCGGGCAGCCAGCGCCTTCTGAGAGAAGGCTTCCCGGTCCTGCTCCCGGCGGATCTCGTTCAATTCGTCCATCAGCGCGTTGGCCTGCCCCTGTACCTCGGAGACGATGCGCATGGCTTGCTGCTTGGCCTTTTCTACCTCCTGGGCTTTTTCCCGGGCGAGGCGGTCCTTGTGCTCCTTGACTTCCTGGCGGACACGGTCAATTTCTGCCTGTTTCTCTGCCAGCTCCCGGGTCAGAGTCTCATACTGGTGGCGGGAGGCCTCCAGAGAATCGATCACGTCCTCGAACTGCTTGTTCTCGCTTTGCACCAGAGATCTGGCGTGGGCAATCACAGTTTCGTCCAGGCCCAGTTTCTGAGAAATGGCGAAGGCGTTGGAGCGGCCTGGGACGCCGATAAGCAGCCGGTAGGTGGGCTTCAGACTCTCTACATCGAACTCGCAGCAGGCGTTTTCGACCCCTTCGGTCTGGAGAGCGTACATTTTCAGTTCGGCGTAGTGGGTGGTGGCGGCAACACGGCAGTGTCGCTGCCGGAATTTTTCCAAAATGGAGATGGCCAGGGCGGCGCCTTCCACCGGGTCCGTACCGGAGCCCAATTCGTCCACCAGCACCAGAGAGCGATAGTCGGCCTCTTCTAGGATAGAGACGATATTGGTCATATGGGCGGAAAAGGTGGAAAGGGACTGCTCGATGCTCTGTTCGTCGCCGATATCCACCAGAATATTTTCAAAGGTGGAAATGGCGGAACCGTCGGCGACCGGGATCAGCAGCCCGCACATGGTCATGAGGGTCAGCAGTCCCAGGGTTTTCAGAGTGACGGTCTTGCCGCCGGTGTTGGGGCCGGTGACCACCAGGCAGGTGAATTCGTCCCCCAGATGGACGTCGATGGGAACGACCTTTTTAGGGTCAATGAGGGGATGCCGCGCCCGCTTTAGCTCAATTTTTCCGTCCTCCGTGACCCTAGGGCAGACGGCGTTCATCTTGGAGGCCAGCCGGCTCTTTGCAAAGAGGACGTTTAAGTCCATCAGACGGCCGAACAGAAGCTGGATATCCTCGCCGCATTCGGCACAGCGGGCAGAAAAATCCGCCAGGATCCGCTCAATTTCATCCTTTTCCTTGGCCTGTAGGACTCGGATCTCATTGTTGGCCTCCACTACGCCCATGGGCTCGATGAAATAGGTGGAGCCGGAGGCGGAGGTGTCGTGGACCAGCCCCTCGATCTCTCCGCGGTATTCGGCCTTGACCGGGACGACAAAGCGCCCGTCCCGCATGGTGATCAGGGAATCCTGCAGGTATTTCTGATAGGTGCTGGAGTGGATCAGCTTTTCCATCCGCTCCCGGGCCTTCAGCTCGGTTTGCCGGATCTTCCGGCGGATGGAGGAGAGTTCCGGAGAGGCGTTGTCGTCAATTTCCTCATCGCTGATAATGGCGGAGGAGATTTCCCGCTCCAGGGGATTGTTCAGATAGAGGGAAAAAAGGTCCTCGGTGATGGAATTTTCCTCCTCCGCGAACTGGTGGGCCCACTGGGAGAGGGAACGGGACTGCCGGAGCACCGCCCCGATGTTCAGCAGATCCCGGGGAGACAGGGTGCCGCCGGCCATGGCCACCTTCAGCCGCGGAGTCGGATCGGTAAGGCCGGTAAAGGATGGGGTTCCAAACCGTAAAGTCAGGTTGAAAGCGTCGTCGGTGCGCTTCAGTGAGCGCAGAACCTCATCAACGTCCGCTTCCGGTTGGATGGAGAGGGCAAGGTTCCGTGCGGTTTCGCAGCAGGTCTCTTCTGCCAGCATGTCGAGGACCTTGTCCAGCTCCAGTGTTTTTAAGTATTTCGCGTTCATCATTTTTGCATACCTCATAAAAGGAAAGATCAAGAAATGGATTTTAGAAACTCCAGGGACTTGAACTGCGCGCCAGTCTGGCAGATGACATAGGCTTCTGCCACGGTTCCCAGAGATTTTTCACTGTCCGGCGTCAGACGGAAGGAAAAGAGCTTCTCATCCGGGGACTCGCAGATATAGCGCATGGCCCTCTGGACTGGATCCGGCAAAGTGAGGCGAAGCCGGTCCTGGGGCATCTGTCCGATGCAGCTGCTGCAGTACAGGACCCCGTCGATAGGAAAAAAAGCTGCGGCTTCCTGCGAACCGCAGGCTGAACAGCCGGAAAGATCCGGCGCAAATCCCGAAAGAGTCAGCAGCCGCAGTTCGTATACCG
>CAKXAF010000150.1 GCA_934869045.1 uncultured Nitrososphaerota archaeon
AATGTCGATTGCGGTGATCTTCTCCGCATCAACCGTCGCGCTCAGCTTCACGTCGCCGTGAAAGCCCTGCGCAGCCGCTTCATAGGTACCGGGGGTCATGCCCTCCGCCGCCTTGAATTTCCGGATAAAGCTGGATGCGCTGATGTAGCCGATTTGCTCCACGATTTCCGCCACCGGCTTTTCCGTAGCGGTAAGAAGTTCCTTGGCCATGGACAAGCGCATTTCCACGATGTAATCCTTCAGGTTGACATTGTTTTGATCCCGGAAAAAGCGGCTGACGTAATAAGGCGAAAGGTCGAAAGCCTCGCCGATATTTTCCAGGCCCAGGTTCACATTGGCGATATTTTCCCGCACATAGGCGAGCATCCGGTCCCGCAGAAGAGAGTTGCTGCTGCGCCGGGAGACGTTGACGGTCCGGCAGAAATCCGCCACCAGCAGATGCGCCGAATCCTCGAATTCTTCCCGGGTCTGATAAAACATCAGCTTACGGAGAGGCTCGTCGAAATCCCCGGATCCCGCCTGCTGGATGACCTCCGCAATGGCGTTGATGATGTAGGAGTACAGGTAGCGGGTAATCAGCAGGGACCGGCAGTTCTCCTGGGCCATGGCGCAGAGGCTGTCGAAGGTGCGCTGGGCGTTGCTCTCATCCCCCTGCCGCAGCTGGAGCTGAAAAAGCAGGATATCCTTGATCGGATAGAGGTTGGCAAAGCTGTCCGGCCGGGCCTCCAGATCCTCCAGATAGGAAACCGGCCGTTCCGGCTGGCTCTGGACCAGCATCGACGCCTCATAAAGGGAGGTCTTCAGCTCCGCTATCCGCACCTGGACGCTTCCCACGCCGATGGTAAAAAGGTATTCCCCGCTCAGCTGGGACTCAATCCCTTCCCGGAGCTGGCCGGCGCAGCTGTGCTGGCTGACACCCTCCGCGCAATTTGCCACGATGACCAGCTCATCCTCACCGGAGCGCTCCACCGCGTAATAGGTACAGCTGCGGCAATTCATGGCGCTTGCCGTATCGATGGCTACGGTCTTAAAATAGCTGTAGCCCCGCTGGGACGACGGGTTCCGGAGGGCTTTGACGCACATGATGAAAAAGCGCCCATGATCCGGGCGGATATCCATGCTGGCGAAGAGCTGGTCGATCTGCTCCGGCGTTGCCTCCGCATAAAGGGCATAACCCAGGAGCCGCTCCAAAACATACGGGCGCTGCTGGGCAAGAACCGCCTCCAGCTGTTCAGCCCGGGTCGAACTGCTGATGAGGGTCTCGCGGATCCGCTGATAGTCGTCCCCGCCACCGGAACGGGCGGTCAGCTTCATCAGCTTCTTCACCGGCATATAGTTGAGCAGGGTCAGGAAAACCATCGCCGCGATGCAGATGACCAGGGCCAGCAGCGCCACCTGCCAAACCAGGGTCTTCTGCTTGACCACCTGGGTCAGGGCGGCATTCTCCTCCGCCAGGATGCCGTAGAGAAGGCCGCTCCGATCGTTGTAGGAAAAGAGGATGGAGTACTTCTTTCCTCCTGCGTCTATGGAAAGGATCCGGGAAGGGCCGGTATAATCCAGGCTCAAAAGCGTCTCCCAGAACTCCTAACGGTCCGCCCCGCTGGCCCAGGTCTGGAAGATCGGCTCCCGCTGGCTGTTCAAAATAAACGCGCCGCCGGAAAAGCTGCTGACCAGGGGCGTGAAAATGCTGTTCAGCTGGGACTGGTCCAGACCGCTTAAAAGGATGGCGGAGGGCTCCGCTTCCGGGCCAGGAATTGCGTAGGCGCAGGCGAGGAAGGCGCTGCCGTCCCGAAGCTGGACCGGAAGAAAGGCGGAGGAGGCGCCGGAGAGCCGTTCCCGCAGCGTATCCAGCAGGATCTCCTCCTGTGTTGTATCCAGCTGAAGGATGGAACGAAAATAAGCGTCCGCCGAGCAGACGCCGGTGGCGGTATAGGCCCGCCCCTCCTCTGGAAGGAGGACTGCCGTGGCATGGTGGAGGCTACGGTAGCTCATATACTGGCTGAGGACGAGCATGGCTTCGTAGTTGCTGACAGGCGTCCCCCGGCGTGCCAGCGGAAGGAATACGGGATCCCTGTTCAGCGCGCCGGCCAGGCTGTAATGCTTCATCAGCTCGCTTTCAATGCTGCTTTGAATTTGGGCCACACGGCTCAAATTGATGTCGTCCACATCCTTTTTCAGTTCGTTGATGTTATAATGATAGAAAAAAAGCAGGATCATTCCAATGGGGATCAGGGCCATCAGCAGAAAGGAAAACAGATACCGGTACCGCACGCTGATCCGGCGGAAAGGATTGCCTATCTTCATGTCAGATCCCCGCTCCTTTTGAAAAGTCCTGGACCTCCTTTGGGAGGCCGCACACCAACCTCCCAAAGCGCCTAATAAGGACAAGTATACCAGAAAAAACCGGGGATTCCTAGCCCTTTAGGGAACCCGCCATGATCCCGCGCATAAAATATTTCTGCAAGAAGGGATACACCGCCAGCACCGGCAGCGTGGAAACGATGATGACGGCGTACTTGAGAATTTCGGCGCGCTGCATCAGCTCCGCCAGATAGCGGGCGTTGTCGCCGGTCATATTCCCGCCGCCGCTGATCATGTCCGTCATGGCGGTCTTGCTGGCCAGGAGCATATTGCGCAGAACCAGCTGCAAAGGGTAGAGCTTCTCGTCGCTGATATAAATCAGAGCGGAGAAAAACTGGTTCCAGTGGCCTACACCGTAAAACATCGCCATCGTCTCGATGATGGGAGCGGAAAGGGGCAGCACGATCCGGAGAAACAGCTTGATATCCGAGCAGCCGTCGATGCGGGAGGCGTCCAGGATCTCCTCCGGTATGCTTTTCATATAGTAGGTTCGGACCAGGATCAGGTTGTAAACCGATACCGCGCCGGGGAGGATCATCGACCACAGGGTGTTTCGCAGATGGAGGCTGGAGACCAGGATGTAGGTCGGGATCAGTCCGCCGCCAAAAAACATCGTGAAGGTGATGAGAAACATGATGAGACGGATGCCGGGCAGATGGGTTTTGGTCAGGGAATAGGCCCCGGTAAAGGTCAGGAGCAGGTTTACTGCCGTTCCCACCAGGGTCAGGATGACGGTCACCAGGTAGCCGCGCCAGAGGGCGGCATCCCGAAAGACGAAATAGTAGCCGGTGAAGTTCACGCCCTTTGGAAGAAAAAGGACCTGCCCGAAATTCACGGCGGAAGGGCTGCTGATTGAGGCGATGATGACAAAATACAGCGGATAAGCCACCAGCAGCATGAGCAGCGTCAAAAAAATGAGATTCATCCGTTCAAAGACTCTGTCCCCTCTGGAATGTGCAACCATAAGCGCCCTCCTTTACCACAGGCTGGTATCACTGATCCGGCGGCAAATGCTGTTGACCAGGACCAGCATGATGAGATTGACAACTGAATTGAACATGCCGATGGCGGACGAGATGCTGAACTCGCTGCCCTGGATGCCAATTCGGTAGGTGTAGGTGCCGATGATATCCGCCGTTTCCATGATGGAGGCGTTCTGCATCAGCAGGACCTTTTCAAAGTCCGCGCCCAAAATGCCGCCCAGAGACAGGATGAGCTGGATAACGATGGTGGGCGTCAGACAGGGGATGTTGATGTACCAGATCCGCTGGCCCCGTCGATAACGGCGGATTCGTGGAGGGATTCGTCCACGTTTGCCAGGGTCGCCAGGTAGATGATGGAATTCCAGCCGAAATGCTGCCAGATTCCCGTCCAGACGTAAATGTGGGGAAAATAGGACGGCTTGATCATAAAATTGACAGCCTCCCCGCCCAGGGCTTCGATGGCTTTGTTGACAAAGCCGCTGGACGGCGACAAAAAGAGGGTGATCATCGCCACCATGACCACGGTGGAAATAAAGTGGGGTGCGTAGGTCACGGTCTGAATCACCTTTTTGAAGCGGCGCTGGGAAACCTCGTTGAGCATCAGTGAAACCAGGATCGGAAATGGAAACCCGGCAAAGAGGGAGTATACCGACAGGGTCAGGGTGTTCCGGAAGACCTGCCAGAACTGGGGCATGGCCATAAAACGCTGAAAGTGCTTCAGGCCCACCCAGGGGCTCCCCCAGATTCCCAGGCCGGTGTTATAATCCTTGAAGGCGATCTGCACCCCATACATGGGGCCGTAGCAAAATACAATAAAATAAAGAAAGCAGGGCAGCAGCAGCAGGTAAATCTGATAATTTTTGAGTACAAGCCGAAGCCGGCTGCGTTTTCGGGGGACTGCGGCGGTCAAGGGCGCCGCGTGGCTGGGCGTCATGGCGGTCCTTCCTTTCTGTAGGGAGATCCGGAAAAGCGGAAGCGGGCGCCGCAGCTGCGGAACCCGCTTTTCTCCGGTTTTATCACTTCATGTTGGATTTATAGCGGTCGTAGGCAGCGTTGTAAACCTCGGTGAGCTTATCGAGGCCCTGATTCTTCAACTCCGATATCATGGCGTCATAGGCGCTCAGAGGTTCTTCCCCCATGACGATCTTGGCCTCCATCTGCTCGCAGTAGGTGTAGAGCGAGGCCTCGATGAGTTTGATCTCCTCCAATTCCTCGGGGGTAAAGAACAGCGTCGGGGAATTCGGCTCCATATATTGGAGGTTTTTCTTCAGGCTATTCAGAAGAACCGCATCCTCCGGCTTCATAGCCTCGTCCTTCATGGCGTCCGTAAACTGGCGGTATCCATGGAAAGGGGCGGTGGCAAGAGGAGCGACCTTTTCATTCATCCAGACGAAGGTGCCGTTGTAGCTGTCCGGATACTCGTAGGTGTATTGGCTCTTGTCCGCGTTCCAGACGCGGCCTTCCTCCGGGTATTGTTCCCACTCGCCCTTTTCCGGCCCGACCAGCAGCCAGGCGCCGTCCTCTGTGTACAGCTCGTTAAAGTAGCGCAGAGAGATCTCCGGGTTTTTGTTGGCCGAGGTCAGGAAAAGGCCCAGCCCGTTGACGTTGGTGCCATACCATTTTTTCTCGGTGAAAACATTGCTGGTCATGGGGCCGATCACATCGTACTGCTCATAAATCGCCGGATCGGTACTGCCGGTCACAACGAAGGGCGCTGCGCAGGTGCAGGCTCCGATCAGCATATTCGTGCCTTTGGCCGTGTACTGGGCGTCATTCTGCGTATAATATTCCTGATCCAGGAGCTTTTCGCTGTAAAGCTTGTTCATGTTGGCCAGGTACTGCTCATAATTGGGATGCTCCGCCACATAGACCAGCTTGTCGCCCACAACCTGCCACTTATCCTTCTGCGCCCAGCCGAATGACATCCCCAGAGGGCCGGCGACGAATGGATCGACCGCGTAGCCGCTGGAATAGCCGCAGAGAGGGATGGTATCGTTTTGCCCGTTGCCGTCTGGATCCTGATCGCGGAAGGCTACCAGGACGTCATAGAATTCGTCCCAGGTTTCAGGATGCTTCAGGCCCAGGTTATCCAGCCACTGGGTGTTGATAAAGGCGCGGGAGCCCGGAACCTCCGCATACCCGCCGGTAAAAAAGGTCAGTCCGTAAAGCTCGCCATCCGGGGCATAGAGCTTGGCGCTTTCCTCAAATTGATCCAGGCAGGCCAGATAGTCCGGGGCGTATTTCTCCGCCAGCCCGCCGACGGGGATAATCTGCTTTGCCTTGGAATAGGTGATGATGTCATTGTTGGAAAGTCCTCCCGCCAGGATATCCGGGAGTTCGTTGGAGGCGAACATCAGGTTTTTCCGCTCTTCCCACTGGTCGGTGCTGAGGCGCTCGAATTCAAAGCGGACGTTGGTTTTTTCCTCCATTTTTTTGAAGAACCACATCTCGCTCATATCTTCTACTTTGTAAGAAGGATTCACAGCAATGGTCAGCTTTTGGGTGATGGGTTCGTTGACGATGGGGAAACCGGTTTCATTGAATTTTGGAGCCGGTGCAGAAGAGGATTCAGGGGCAGCCGTCCCGCCGGCAGAGGACGGCTGGGAGATTGGGGGTTCTTTTCCGCCGCAGGCGGACAGGACATTGGCGGCCAGGCAGAGGGCAGCCAGAATTGAGAGAGCTCGGGTTGTACGTTTCAAGTGTCATCCCTCCATTTATTTTTACCGCAGCAAAGGGGCATCCTTCGGCTGTATCCCCACATCCCTTGCGGTACACTCATTATAGCAGTGTGCCGCCCGGCGGGCAATTGTTGATTTTTGCAGTGGATGTGCGATTTTTAAACTATTTTTCCAAAAGGGATTTTCCGTTTTTGTCCAGAATGTGCCAAATTATCTGAACCAGTGCTTTAGGCTGTTTCCACGGATTTTTTCTTGAAATGGTTACACTAAAAACAGAAATAAAACGAGAAAAGGGTGGTCGTGTGGTAAAACTCATTCTTCTTGGAGAAGGCGGGAGCGAAAAAACACAACGCTTTCTGGAAGCGAATCTCTCGCGCCGCTTTTCCCTGACCTGCTGCACCGGGCAGCGGATCTCCGTTTCGGGCGCGGGCGAGGAGCTTTTGCTTTTGGCCTCCCCGGAGCTGAGCTGTGCGCAGCTGGAGGGCGGCCTGTTCCTCGCCCGGAACGGCGCGCGGCTGCCAAAAGGGCTTCGTCTGCCTGGCGACGCGGTGGTCATCGTCAGCTCAGATGAAGAGGAACAGCTGCGGCAGCTCGCCCGGATGGGAGCGCAGACCGTCACCTGCGGCCTTTCCTGCAAGGACACCGTGACCTTTTCCAGCAAATCCGAGGAGGAGGCCGTTGTTTCGCTGATGCGGGAGGTCATCGGCCTGTCCGGAGAAATGCTGGAACCCATGGACATCCCCATTACCT
>CAKXAF010000151.1 GCA_934869045.1 uncultured Nitrososphaerota archaeon
ATGCAGACCCGGCTGAAGGCCATGCCCCAAGACGAAGAGGCTCCCTTCCTCATCAACAAAAACTGGGTGATCAACACTCCTATGGAAACCGGCCTGGCAGACCGGGAAAAAGCTCTGGCTGCCTTGGAAACCATGCGCTCCGACGAATTTGTCGGAGACTACGGCCTATATCTGGCGGGCTTTATGCACCATCACACCATGACCATCTCCACCGGCGTCCAGGCTGTGGCGGAAGGCCGCTATGGCTGCACCGACCAGTCCCTGGAGCTGCTCCGGCGGATGTGCAAAACCTTTTCCATGGTTCTCCCCGGATCCATCAGCGAAATGTCCCCCAATTACGGCTGCTTCACCCAGGCGTGGACCGTCTATGCCATGATGGTGCCTGTGGTGGAATGCTTCGCCGGATTCCAGCCCATGATTCCGGAAAACCGTCTGACCCTGGCCCCCTGCGTCCCTACCCAGTGGGATCGGATGACGCTCTCCAACGTCCGGGTCGGAAACGGTTCCGTTGATTTTTCCTTTACCCGTGAAGACGGGCGGGAGGTTTATCATATCCGTTCCACTGGCGATTTCACCATCACCTTCACGCCAGTCCACGGTGGGAAACTCCTTCTCAACGGCGTCCCCGCAGAGGGAACCGTCACCTTCGGCCGTGGCTCCAACGTCATTGAGGTGCTGGGATGAGCGGGCTCACGGTTGCTTCACCGGAAGCAAAGCCCTATCTGACCACTGGAAGCCGGGCCTACCTTATCGGCGGGCAGGACGGCTCCTTCCCGGAACGGGGTGAGCACATGCCCCGGGAGATGTACGGCCTTTGGGCGCCGCCCATCAAAGCCGCCGACGGGTTCTGGCTGGAAGCCGGCGGCAGCTGGCTCCCAGCGGCGGAATCCTTCGAGATGCTGCCCTGGGGCTGCCGGTTCCGCTATCCGGAACAAAACGGCCTTGCGGCGGAACGCTTTCAGTTCGTTCCCGACGATCTGGAGGGCCTCTGTGTCACCTACACCTTCCGCAACAGCGGGAAAACCGACCGGACTCTTCCCCTGCGCTTCTTTCTCAAATCCGAGCTGCTGCCGGTCTGGCTTTCCGACCGGCTGGGGAAAGAGGATTTTCCGGACATCGGCCGCTTTGACCGGGAAACCGGCATCCTGACCCTGAAGGACAGCGGCAACCCCTGGTACCTGTTGCTGGCAGCCTCTCTGCCGGTGGAAGGCGAGGTTTTGGAAACCTCCGACGCACCGGAGCAGCCCTCCGGGCAGGGAATCTGGGCCTCCCTTCGACTCAGCCTGACGATTCCGGCGGGAGAAGCACAGGACGCTGCTTTCTATCTGGCCATTTCAAGCCGCAGTGAAGTGGAGGCGGTGAAAACCCTCCGCACTCTGCGGGAAGGCTCCCCCCGGCTGCTGGAAGAGAAAATCCGCCGGTATGGGGACATCGATTCCCGGGCACAGCTGACCCTCAGCGGTGCGCCTCATCTGACGGAGATGTTCCGCTGGACGAAGTATACCAACGACTGGGCCGTCCGGGAGGTTCCTGGTGTGGGCCGGGGAGCCGTCGCCGGATACGCGGAGTTCCCTTGGTGGTTCGGTCACGACTCCACCTATCTTCTGAAATCCTTCCTCCTGACGGGGGATTACGAGACCTGCCGCAGCACCAGCCGCCTGATCCGCGATCTTTCCGACCAGGTCAACGGCAACGGTCGGGTCATGCACGAAGGCGTTTCCAACGGCGTGGTCTTTTACGAGGGAATGCTGTCGGAAACGCCTCAGTTTGCCGAGTGGATTTACCACTACTACCGCTGGACAGGCGACCGGGAATTTCTTCTGGAATTTTATCCGTTCCTGAAAAAGGGCATGGAGTGGGTCCTCTCCCAAAGCGTGGACGGTCTGCCCTACGGCTATGGCGCGTGGGAAATCGGCGGGTTGAACTGCATTGTCTTCGACTGCGCGGTCCACGCGGTTCGCGGCTATGAGGTTCTCGCCGAAATGGCGAAGGAGCTGGGCCTTTCCGAGGACGCCGCGCGTTTTTCAGCCCAATTCCGGCAAAGCCTCGGAAATTTCGACCGGATGTTCTGGCTGGAGGAAACCGGCGCCTACGCCGATATGGCCGGCACCCGGGAGGAGATTCTGGAACGGACCCGCTCCTGGAAAATTTCCCTCAAATCCTTCCCAGTTGAGGAGGAGGACGGCATCTACGGCGACGAGAGCTGTTCCTTTGACAAGACGCCGGAGGATCTGGAGCTGCAGCAAAAGCTGCGGGACAACCTCGACCACATCGCGGAGCAGGCCGCCAAAATGGCAGACGGCGAGCGGCGGGCCTTCTGCTTTTTCGGGAGCACGTCCCCCGCGCTGCTGGTGGATAAGGGTTACCTCCCTGCCCACCGCGCGGAGCGAATCCGTCAAAATCAGTTCTCCTTTATGCAAAAGCCCTCGGAAAATCCCTACGGCGACATGGGAATCGGCACATCCCGCCTGATGCGGCAGTTCGCCCGGGAAAACCGCCCCGACGAGCTATGGAACGCCCTTCAGGCGATCTACCGGTCCTTCGGCGCAATCTGCCCCGGGGCAACGCCGGAATACTTCCCAGCCAAGGGCTGCTTCATCCAAATCTGGAACAACGAGGCCACCATGTCCGTCTACACGGAATGCATCCTCGGCATTCAGCCGGACGCCGCCCGCAAACGCCTGACTCTCCAGCCCTGCATCCCCGGGGAGTTGGGAGAGCTCACCTTGACGAATCTCTCCATCGGCGGTTCGCTGTTCCATTTCCATTACGCGCCGGACACGCGGATCCTGACGGTCGCAGCTCCCTCAGAATGGGAGATCACGCTGGAACATCCACAGATCCTTCTCCAGCGTCAAACAATCCAATAAAAGGAGGTCTTCTGCATGCCAATTAACCCCTTTGTTCTTGCGGAAACCCGATTTGACCCGTCTCAAAACAAGAAAAATGAAACGCTTTTCACCCAGGCCAACGGCTATATCGGGTTCCGGGGAAATTTTGAAGAATCCCTTCCCGACTCCGCCCTTTCCACGGAAGGGACCTATCTGAACGGCTTTTACGAAAGCGAAAAAATCCTTTACGGGGAATCTGCCTACGCCTTTCCGGACAAAGGTCAGACCCTTCTGAACGTTCTCAACGCCAAGGTGATCAAAACCTTTGTGGACGGCTGTGAGGTTCAGATGAACAACGACGGTATTCTGGGCTATAGCCGCCGCTTGGATATGGAGAACGGTGTTCTGTTCCGCGACTTTACCCTTCGTACTGCCTCTGGCAAAGAACTGGCTTTCCACATCAAACGCCTGGTCAGCCTGACGAATAAAAACCTGGCCGCCATCTCCTACTCTGTCACCGCCCTGAATTTTTCCGGACCCATCCGCATCCTTTCCGCCATCGACGGCGATGTGACCAACATGGTGGCCGAGGATGATCCCCGGGTCGGCGCCGGATTCAGCGGTCGGGTCCTTTCCATCACCAGTCAATCTGCCGGAGAATCTTCCCTGCGGATGGCAGCCCGGACCAAAAACACCCGGTTCACCGTAGCCTGCGCGGCAGAGCACACGTTTTCCCCCGCCGGCGCCTGCACTGCCGTGCCGGTGCGTGAGGAAGCGCTCTGCGGGCTTTCCTTTGAGGTGGATCTGACCCAGGGGACGCCCTTTGTCCTGGAAAAATTTATCGGCTATGCCGATGATAAGTTCTGCCCCACTGAGGAAGCGCTCCGCACAGCGGAAGCCGCTGCCAAAACGGGTGCGGAAAAAGGCTTTTCCGCTCTCCTCAGCGAGCAGCGCGCTTACCTCCGGGAGTTCTGGGATTCCGCCGACGTGGTTATCGAAGGAAACGACGAGCTGAACCAGTCAATGAAGCTGAATCTCTTCCAACTGCTCCAGTCCGTGGGCCGGGACGGCCGCACCAATATAGCGGCCAAGGGCCTCTCCGGCGAAGGCTACGAGGGCCACTACTTTTGGGATACTGAGACCTATATCCTTCCCTTCTTCCTCTACACGAACCCGGAAATCAGCCGGAAGCTGCTGGAATACCGCTACAGCATCCTCCCCAAGGCCCGGGAGCGGGCGCGGCAGATGGCCCATCCCATCGGAGCGCTCTACGCCTGGCGAACCATCGATGGTGAAGAGTGCTCCGCCTACTTCCCGGCGGGTACGGCCCAATACCACATCAACGCAGACATTGCCTTTGCGGTGAAGCGCTACTTTGAAGCCACCGGCGACTGGGACTTCATGGAACGCTGCGGTGCGGAAATTCTGGCGGAAACCGCCCGGCTCTGGGCAGATCTCGGCTGCTATCCGGCCACCAAGGGCGGAAAATTCTGCATCAACGAGGTTACAGGCCCCGACGAATACACCGCCTGCGTCAACAACAACTACTACACCAATCTCATGGCCCGGGAAAACCTGCTTTTTGCGGCGGAAATCGCGGAAACGATGAAAGCGCAGCGTCCGGAAGCCTATGCGGCCCTGGCGGAAAAAATCGGCCTGGCGGATGGAGAACCCGCTGTCTGGAAGGAGGACGGCGAAAAGATGTACCTCCCCTACGACGAGGAGCGAGGCATCTGCCTCCAGGACGACACCTTCCTGGACAAGGAACCTTGGGATTTCGCCAACACCCCCAAGGAAAACTACCCCCTGCTGATGCACTATCATCCTCTGGTCATCTACCGGCATCAGGTCTGCAAGCAGGCCGATACCGTTTTGGCGGAATTTCTCCTCTCCTCCCGCTTCAGCCGGGAACAGAAGCAGCGGGACTACGACTTCTATGAGCCCCTGACCACCCATGACTCCTCCCTGTCCGCGGCGATCTTCTCCATCATCGCCTGTGAAACCGGGAAAAGCGGCGACGCTTTCCAGCATTTCCGCCACACTGCCCTCACCGACCTCTGCGACCTCCACCGCAACACCAAGGACGGCATTCACGCCGCCTCTATGGCGGGTTCTTGGATGTGTGTGGTCAACGGCTTCGCGGGATTGCGGACGGACAGCGGTATGCCGGTGTTCCAGACGGTCTTGCCGGAGGAGCTCACGGGTTACCGCTTTAAGTTCCGCTACCGCGGGAGCCTCCTGGAGATTTCCGTTGACCGCTCCGGCAGCCGGATCTCCCTGCTGTCCGGACCGGCGATCACGGTACGCTTCAACGGGGAAGACCTGAATTTGCAGTAATTCTATCTGACCGTTATAAAATTCTGATTGAGAAAGGAAACGATTATGCAGTACCAACTTGGAACCGGCGAATTTAAAAACTGGATCGTGGCGGAAGACTCTTTCCAGCCCGACCGCCTCGGAAAATGCGAGTCCATCATGTGCCTGGGCAACGGCTACATGGGCATCCGCTCCGCCACGGAGGAAAATTATCTGGGCAATACCCGGAACACCTTCGTCGCAGGTACCTTCAACAAATTCGGCGACGAGGTCACAGAGCTTCCCAACGTGGCCGATGTTATCGCCATGCCCATCCGGCTCAACGGCGAGCTTCTCGACCTCTCCAAGGGAAAGGTGGAGGACTACCTTCGGACCCTGAACCTGAAAACCGGCCTGCTGGAACGGAGCTTTGTCTGGGTAAGCGAGGCTGGAGCCCGGATGAAATTCGCATTCAAGCGCATCGTCTCCATGAAAGATCTCCACCTCATCACCCAGGAGATGTCCGTCACCGCTTTGGAAGGGGACGTGAAATTCCACTTGGAATCCGGCATCAATAACCAGCTCTCCAATTCCGGCTCCCAGCACTTTGTAGAGGGAGAGAAACGCTTTTTTGATAAAAAATTCCAGCAGAGCGTGCTGAAAACCTCCGAATCCGGCGTGGATTTTGTGGTGAACACCACTCATACCTTCGCCCTGGACGGCGGCGCGTACGCCCCCGATGAGCTCATCTGCATCGAACGGCGGAAAATCTTCGTCAAATACGATGGTGTGATTCCCGCGGGTAAGACCCTGACCGTGACAAAGACTTCCAACATCTATACCTCCCGGGACAAGGAACTGGAGGGCAAATCCCTGGATGAACTGCGGGAATTCTCCCTAAACGCCCTGAAAGCTGCGGCGGCTGTCCCCTTCTCCACCCACGCGGAGGAATCCGCAGCGGTCTGGATGAAGAAAATCTGGGAACCCAAGGACATCCAGGTAGAGTCCTCCAACGATTTTGATCAGTTAGCCCTCCGCTTTGCTATTTACCACCTGACCGTCATGACCCCGGTTCACGACAACCGGATGAACATCGGCGCTAAGGGCCTCTCCGGCGAGGGATACAAGGGCCACACCTTCTGGGATACCGAGGTCTTCATGCTGCCGCACTTCATCCTGGCCGATCCAGCCGGCGCCCGGTCCCTTATCGAGTACCGCTACAACTGCATCGGCGGCGCCCGGCGCAAGGCGGCGGAAAACGGTTATGAAGGCGCCATGTACCCTTGGGAAAGCGCTTGGATCGAGGACGGCGAGGTAACGCCTCTCTGGGGAGCCGCCGACATCGTCACCGGCAAGGCTACCAAAATCTGGACCGGTATCATCGAGCAGCACATCACCAGCGACGTGGCCTACGGCGCCTACTACTACTATACCGTCACCGGCGACCAGGACTTCATGGATCGCTGCGGCTATGAGCTGATCCTGGATACCGCCAAGTTCTGGCAGTCCCGGCTGGAATACAACGCGGAGCTGGACCGCTACGAGATCCACGACGTCATCGGCCCCGACGAGTATAAGGAACACGTCAGTAACAATGCCTACACCAACTACATGGCGCACTGGAATATCTGCAAG
>CAKXAF010000152.1 GCA_934869045.1 uncultured Nitrososphaerota archaeon
GATCTGCCCTACGTGGCGGTCATCACCACCTACCCCGGGGCCAGCCCGGAAAAGGTGGAAACCGGGGTCACCAAGCCCTTGGAGCAGACCCTCGCCACCACCAGCGGAGTGGAAAATATCACCAGCGTGTCCTCGGAAAATTCCAGCATGGTCCTGCTCCAGTTTGCCGAGGGCACCAATATGGACAGTGTCATGATCGAAATGAGCGGCAGCATCGACCTGGTAAAAGGCTACTTCGACGACGCGGTCAGCGCCCCCATCCTCATGAAGATCAACCCAGACATGCTGCCGGTCATGGTCGCCAGCGTGGACATGGACGGCAAGACCCTGGAAGAGGTCTCCCGCATCGTCTCCGAAGAGGTACTCCCTTCTTTCGAGCGAATCGACGGGGTCGCCTCCGTGACCACCATGGGCCTTTTGGAAAGGCAACTGACGATCACCCTCAGCCAGGAAAAAATCGACGCCCTCAACGCCCGCGTCCTCCAGGCAGTGGACGGGCAGCTAGCCGAAGCCGAGGCTCAGCTTCAGGACGCGGAGGCCCAGCTGGCCGACGGCCGTGCCGCCTTTGAAAAAAACCGGGAGGAGCAGACCCAAAAGCTCGCGGACAGCTCTGCCGCCCTGACAGCGGGACGTCAGCAGCTCCAGGGCGGTCTGGACGCCGCCAACCAGGCCATTGCAGACGTCCAGGCCCAACGGAAAGAGCTGGAATCCCAGCGCGCCGAAGCCCAGGCGGCTATGGACCAACTTATCGCCGCCGGTATGCAGCCTACGGAGGAGCAGGCCGCCGCCCTTGTCCAGCTGGAGGCGGGAATCGCTGCCTGTGACAAAGGGCTGACTGAAGCAGAGCAGCAGAAGGCCGCCCTCTCCGCCCAGCTGGATGCTCTTTCCAACCGGGAAGCCCAGCTGGAAACCGGAAAAATGGCCCTGAATCAGGAACTGGCCAAAGCCGCCGTTCAGCTGGACGAAAGCGAAGAGCAGCTGAAAAAGGCCCGGGAGGAATTGGCTGCAAACCGGGACGCGGCCTATGAAAAGGCCGGCCTTTCCGGCGTGATTACCCGGGACACCGTCTCCGCCCTTTTGTCTGCGGAAAACTTCTCCATGCCCGCCGGTTCCATTACGGGAAGCGATGGACAGACCTATTCCGTAAAAGTCGGAGACGCCTTCTCCAGCCTGGAAGAGCTCCAAAACTGGGCGCTTTTCCACATCGACGCCGGCGATATCGGCGGCGTTACTCTGAAAGATGTCGCGGACATCGCGTTTACGGACAATTCCGGCGAAAGCTATGCCAAAATCAACGGCAACGACGGCATCCTCCTCACCTTCCAGAAACAGAGCACCTCTTCCACCGCTGAGGTGGCCCACAAGATCCAGAAGCAGATGGAAGCCCTGGAGGAGGATTTTCCCCGCATGCATCTCACCGCTCTTTCCGACCAGGGGATGTACATTGATCTGGTCATTCATTCCGTACTGCAGAACCTGATCCTGGGCGGCATTCTGGCTGTGATCATTCTCCTGCTCTTCCTTCGGGACCTGAAGCCCACCCTGATCATCGCGGTCAGCATTCCGGTGAGCCTGCTCTTTGCCTTGGTCCTCATGTATTTCAGCGGCGTAACCATGAACGTCATCTCCCTGGCGGGCCTGGCTCTTGGCGTTGGCATGCTGGTGGATAACAGCATCGTAGTCATTGAGAATATCTACCGTCTCCGTGCGGAAGGAGTCCCGGCCAAGCGGGCCGCCGTGCTGGGTGCAAAACAGGTGGCGGGAGCCATTACTGCCTCCACCCTGACCACCATCTGTGTCTTTCTGCCCATCGTCTTCACCGAAGGCATCTCCCGGCAGCTGTTCACGGATATGGGCCTCACCATCGCCTACTCTCTGGTGGCCAGCCTGCTCATCGCCATGACCCTGGTCCCTGCCATGGGCTCCACCGTCCTGCGCAAGGATTCCAGCAAAAAACACAAATGGTTTGACGCTTTTGCGGAAGGCTACCAAAAAGCCCTGGCCTTCTGCCTGCGGCACAAGACTGCGGTGCTGGTCCCCGTGGCAGTTCTTCTGGCCATGGCGGTTTACGGCGCAGCGGTTATGGGCCTGTCCTTTATGCCGGACATGGATTCCTCCCAGCTAATGGTTTCCCTGGAAATGCCGGTGGGCGCCACCCAGGAGGAGACGCGGGCCGCGGGCGACGCCCTGTTGGACCGCATTTCCGCCCTGGAAGAAGTGGAGACCGTGGGCGCCATGCAGTCCTCCGGCGGCTCCGGTATGATGGCTATGATGGGCGGCAGTGATCGGGAGGTCAGCTTCTACGTCCTCCTGAAATCAGACCGTTCCCGGACCAGCGATCAGGTCTCCCGGGAGATTGAATCCTTTGCCGGCGATACCGGCGGGGAGATCACCTCCAGCGGCAGCGGTATGGATATGTCCATGCTCACCGGCTCCGGCGTCCAGGTGGTGGTCAAAGGCGACGACCTGGATACCCTTCAGGAGATTTCCGCCGACGTGGCCGAAATTCTCCGGGGCATTGAGGGTACGGAGGAGATCTCCGACGGCATGGAGGACGCTTCCACCGAATACCGCATCCTGGTGGACAAGGATGCCGCCATGAAAAAGGGATTGACCGTGGCCCAGGTGTACAGCGAGGTTTCCGACGCGCTGAAAACCTCTGTCACTTCCACTACCCTGACCGATGGGACAGAGGAATACCCCGTCATTGTCGCCGGCGCTCCAGAGGATGCCCTGACCCCCGAAATGCTGGAAGACTACACCTTTACCGCTTCCACAGCTTCCGGCAGCGAAGAGGAGATCCGCCTGGGCGATATCACCTCCCTCAGCGAGGCCCAGAGCCTTTCCTCCATCCACCGGGAGAGCCAAACCCGCACCATGACGGTCTCCGCCGCCGTGGACCGGGACCATAACGTCGGCCTGGTGGGCCGGGAACTGGAAAAAGCCCTGAAGGATTATGAAATCCCTGCCGGTTATGCCCTGGAAATCGCCGGTGAAAATAAGACGATCAATCAGTCCATGCAGGATCTGGTCCTCATGATCCTTCTGGCCGTCGTGTTCATCTACATGATCATGGTGGCCCAGTTCCAGTCCCTCCGCTCCCCCTTTATCGTCATGTTCACTATGCCTCTGGCCTTTACCGGCGGACTGCTGGCCTTGTGGATCTTCGGATTTGACCTGAGCGTAATTTCCATGCTGGGATTTCTGGTACTGGCAGGCGTCGTCGTTAACAACGGCATTGTTTTCGTGGATTACGCCAACCAGCTCCGCATTGGCGGCATGGAGAAGCGAGAGGCGCTTCTCACCACCGGCCGCGCCCGGATCCGTCCCATCCTGATGACGGCGCTGACCACCATTCTCGGCCTCTCCACCCTCTCCTTCGGTATGGGCGAGGGCGCGGATATGCTCCAGCCTCTGGCAATCGTAGTCGTTGGCGGACTGCTTTACGCCACTGTTCTGACTTTGTTTGTCGTGCCGGTTCTTTATGACCTGTTCAACCGCAAGCCCATCCGCAACCCGGATGAAGGGCTGGAAGAGCTGGATGATATCGAAACGAGGTGATTCTCCTGCGTGCTGGACGATCTGAAAAGGAGCTCCAAATCCTCGGCGCCATCCGGAGCCTGATCGGCCGCGGCTGCGACCTGCAGAAGCTGCGGGCCGACGATATCGCCCGGGAAGCCGGCGTCGGAAAAGGAACCCTGTATCTTTATTTCGACTCCAAGGAAGACATGATTGCCGAAACCCTTTTTTACATCATGCAGCTGCGCCTGAACGCGCTGGAAACAGCCGCCCATCAGCCGGGGAGCTTTCGGGAACGCGCCATGCGGACGCTGCAATGCCTCCGGGATCTGGAACAGGGAGGGGACTCGGTTATCCGTATGCTTCACTCCGCCAAAAACGCGGTCGATCTTTCCCACCTGCAGAAAGAGGGCGCTGAAAAACTGGCCGAGGGCCGGGAGCAGCTCGACCGGATCATCCGCTTTTTGCTGGACTGCGGAATCGCGGATAGAAGCCTCTCGCCCCACAACCATTTTTCCTATGTGCGGCAGGCATTTTTCAGCGCAGCCTCCGGCGCTGTCTGGGGCGGCTACCCGGAATGCGCCCTTTCTGCGGAAGAGGCGGATCGCAACGCCCTGGATATCCTGACCAAAAGCCTGCGTTGACTTTTCAACAAACAGAAGGCCCGCGGCGGTAAGAAAGCTGTTTCTTACCGCCGCGGGCCACCTTTATCAGCAGTTTATTTGACAGTGGGGATTTCCCGCACCGTTTCTCCCTCAATAATCCGGGTGGGAAGGATGGCGTTCTGCGCAGGAAGCTCCGGTTCCGCGATCCGCCGCAGCAAAAACTCCACCGCCCGTCCGGCCATTGCCGCCTTTGAGGAGGAAACCGACGTCAGTCTCAGCGGATAGGAAAAACGCGACTGAATATTGTCAAATCCAATTATCGAGCAGCTTTCCGGCACCGCCCGTCCCAGTTCCTTCAAAGCACAGACCGATTCCCAGGCCAGAAGATCGCTGAAGGCCAGAATGGCTGTAAAATTTCCTTCCGCCAGCATTCCGGGAATCATTGCCCTGCTTTTCTCCGCCGTCACCGGAACCGTGCGGACCATCCCCGCCTCCCTCAGCGCGTCAAAAAAGCCCTGCTGCCGCTCCTCTGCGCTGGAAATTTTTGGGTTTCCGTTTAGAAACAAGATCTTCCGATGCCCTCTCTCCAGGAGATAACGCGCCGCCAGCAGGCCGCTTCCCCGATCATCGCAGACCACGCTGTCCGTACCGGATCCGGCCAGATGGCGTCCGATCAGAACAAACGGGATTTTCCGTTGCTGCAAGAGGGCCACGCTCCCCGCAGACTCCGGCGATGGACAGAGGATAACCCCCGCCACATTCTGCCCCAAGGCAGCCAGGACGGCCCGCCGTTCCGCGGCCTGCTTTTCCTCGGTGTTAAAAACAATGACCGTGTAGCCTTTTTTTCCGAGAAGCTGCTCGATTTCCTTGATCAGAATGGAAAAGTGGGGGTTCGCAATATCGCCAACGATAACCGCCACCAGACGGCTCACCCCAGAACGGAGAGAACTGGCAAACGCATTGCCCACGTACCCCATCTCCTCGGCCTTAGCGCGGATCAGCTCCTTGGTTTTTGCGGAAATATCACTCTTGCCGGCCAGGGCATGGGAAACCGTGTTGGCGGAATATCCAGTGGCCCGGGCCACATCCTTCAAAGTAACGGTATGCTGTCGTTTCACGTCCATCAATCCCTTCCCATCACGTCTTCCTGTCCATTGTACCACAAAATCCCCCCAAGAAAAAGAAAAACCTCCCGGCAGAGGGCGGTCCAATAAAACAGTATAATAAGTTTTCAGGAAGCGGCGTGAGAAATCACGCCGCTTACAAAATCAGATTCAGTGATCGCTTTCCATTGCTCATATTTTCTGTCTACCTTCATATCACAGTTCCGCCTTGTCTTTCAGCCATACCAGCGCAACTTCTTCTCCCTGTTCTATTGCCATCTCAACAGCCTGCTTTGCATACTCAAGCAACTGCTTAGATTTGCGTCGAAGAGCAAAGGATTCTTGTACCTTAGCAGCAATATCTTTCTGAAGCTCTGTATCCAGAATGGGGATAGGGATCTTGGCGATATCATCGTCGTAGATGTTGATGATACCAGTACTACCAACAACGTACCGATAGATAAGTTCTTGACCAATAGTAGACTGCAGGAATATGCAAAGCACCTCAGGAAGAATGCGTGTAGTATCTTTTGCACGGTATATCCTCAGGGTGGAATCGGTTACAAACTGCTTATCGTCATCAAAGGAGAACAGGCTGACCTTGCCAAGAGATCCAACTCCCATCGAAGCAAAAATAACGTCATTGTTAGCAATGAATGTACTTTTATTCTGAGCACATACCTCATTTGTGAAATAGCTCTCCACGCCATCAGTGTCTACACCAGAATTGGTGAGTTGCTTTGTCTTTATTACACCGACATCACTGATACCCTCTGCATAATCTGTTCCAGAATTCTTAAATATATCAAATTCATCGGGCAATCTTGTGGTTTCAAATCGCTGAAGAGACGAAAAATAGACATCGTACTTAGCTTGGTAGTATTCAGCGTCCAATCTTCCTGTTGTCTTAAAGCTATCATTTAATGATTTCACAGATGAGGTATTATTAGGTACAACAGCATCAAATTCGATTGCACTTTTTATATAATCTTGTGCTCTTTCATACGTCAGTACGGCCTGTTGCATGCACTTGTAGATTTGATTTACAAGTCGCCTTATCTTTTTCTGGAATTTATCCCCAAACATAGGAATAAACAACTGGTCGAAATCTTCAAGTAACAAGCCTGTTTGAGCTGCACCACGCTTGAATTTTTGAATCTGCACCTGTCCATACCTTGTTTTTATGTAGATAAGTAAAAGCTCTGGGAAAATACCGTTGTCTTTGGAACGCATTATGGATAGTTTACAACTACATGTAGCAGGATTTTCGGACGTAACCATTGCGCTATTTCCAACAATTGCACCTACTATGGACATTAAAATATCACCTTTTTGAAGATGAGAACGGCGCATTTGCGGTTTGTCAAATGTTATACGATCAATCATCAAAGGAGATGAATTTTCGATAAACAAATGATAAATATCTTGGCCTCTATAATAGGGAATCCCTTCTTCGCAAAAGCTGTCTGCAATACTCATATGGTTGCCATCAGAGACATGGAAGC
>CAKXAF010000153.1:0-4911 GCA_934869045.1 uncultured Nitrososphaerota archaeon
TCAGACCATGGAGGCCTATGCGGCCGGCGCCACCAGCAACACCCATATGTACAACGCTATGGTGGGCCTCTCCCATCGGGAGCCGGGAACCGTCGGCGCCATTTATGATTCCAATACCTTCGCTGAACTGATTTGCGACGGTTTCCACATCCATCCCGCAGTAATCCGTGCCACCTTTAAGATTCTGGGGAATGATCGAATCTGCCTGATCTCCGACTCTATGCGGGCAGCCGGCTTCCCGGATGGCACCTATGACCTGGGCGAGCAGGACGTCTTTGTCAAGGACGGGAAGGCCGTTCTGGCGGACGGAACCATCGCCGGATCCGTAATCAACGTTCATCTTGCTGTTCAGCGCGCGATTTCCTTCGGCGTGCCTATGGAAAGCGCCCTGAAAGCGGCGACCATCAATCCGGCCAGGGCGGCCAAGCTGGATACTCTCGTGGGCAGTATCACGCCTGGCAAGTACGCTGACCTGCTGGTCGCGGACGACGCGCTGGAGCTGGAAGAGATCTACCTCGCCGGAGTCCTGCAATCCGCATCCTAAAAATTGCCGTGCTGTTTGTTCCAGCCGCTGCGGCACAAGAGTTACTCATAGGCGGCCTGTGGCCGCCTATGAGTTGTTTTTGGGGGGACGGACGGGTACTGGGCAGGCTTTGAAAGGGCCCGCCTCTTTCAAAAGGCGGGCGAAAACTTTTTTCACTCCCCTGGTCGATCCAATAAAGATTGTCAAAATTGCTGTTCTTTGCAAAATGTTTGCAAAATTGAAAAATCCGTGCTAAAATAGTTTACAGCGCAACGATTTGCAGAATCAAGGAAGAGCAGGTGGTTTCATGGCATCCGCAGACAGTCGATGGTCCGTTCAACGTTTCTTGCATCGCTCCCAGCCCCTTGGCGAGATCCCACCGGGAAAAGACATGCTGGTCCGTGCGCTCCAAATTGCGTGGCCCTCGATTCTGGAGTCCTTTCTGGTGGCGCTGGTAGGGCTGATCGACACGATCATGGTCAGCTCGCTGGGTTCTTATGCCATTGCGGCAGTCGGTCTGACAACACAGCCAAAATTCATCTGTTTGGCAATCTTTATTTCGCTGAACGTGGCGGTTTCTGCCATCGTTGCCCGCCGCCGGGGAGAAGATGACCGGGAAAGTGCCAACAGCGTCCTGATGCAGGCGCTGATCATCACGGTACTCCTCACGGCGGTCATCAGCGTGCTGGCAATCGTTTTTGCGGACCCCATCCTCCGGCTGGCAGGAACCGCCGACGATACCCATGAGCCGGCGGTAGCTTATTTCCGCATCATCATCGGCGGAATGATTTTCAACGTCATCTCTATGGTCATCAACGCCGCCCAGCGGGGCGCCGGCAATACCAAAATCGCCATGCGGACCAACATGGTCTCCAATGGCGTCAACATTGTGTTCAATTATCTGCTGATCGGCGGGCACCTGGGCTTTCCAAAGCTGGGGATTCAGGGCGCAGCCATCGCCACGGTCATCGGGACAGTCTTTGCCTGCGGCATGAGTATTTTTTCCGTACTGAACCGCAACCGGTTTCTGAGCCTCCGGGCTGTAAAAAAAATCGGATTCGACAAACGGTCGCTGGCGGCACTGGCAAATCTCGGATCCAGTACACTGACGGAGCAGATCTTTCTCCGGATCGGCTTTCTGCTTTACGCCGCGATTGTCGCCCGTCTGGGCACCAATGCTTTCGCCGCTCATCAGGTGGGCATGAACATTATGAGCATCTCTTTCTCCTTCGGAGATGGGCTTTCAGTGGCGGCGGTTTCGCTGGTCGGCCAGAGTCTGGGGCAGAAGCGGTCGGATCTGGCGAAAATCTATGGTGGCATCTGCCAGCGAATGGGCGTCTGCTTCTCCATCCTTCTCTGCATTGTCTATGTCACCTGCAGCGACCTGATTTTCCGGCTGTTTTCAGATGATGTGGAAATTCTCGGCTACGGCTCCATCATTATGCGGATGATCGCGGTGATCGTCTTTATGCAGATCACCCAGGTCGTCTACTCCGGCTGTCTGCGGGGCGGCGGTGACACCCGTTTTACAGCGCTGGTATCATTGGTCAGCGTAGCGGTTTTCCGGCCGTTTAGCGGCTGGCTGTTCTGCTATCCGCTGAATATGGGGCTGATCGGCGCATGGCTGGGCCTGGCGGTGGACCAACTGATCCGGTTGGGAATGACCTATTTCCGATTTAAGAGCGGAAAATGGACAACCTATCAAATATAGAGGACGTGCAAAGCCCGGAAGCCGCTGATGCTGGCTTCCGGGCTGTTTTTGACAGATTACGCGTCACGCGCGTATCTTTCCCTGTTCCAGCATCCGATGGAGTTCTGCCCAGGAGGATATGCTCAAATGGGGCACCGAAGGGGCTTCCATATCCCGGAGAAGCGCGCCGCGGTACCAGACCGGAAACATCCCAGCCGCGGAGGCCCCCTCCACATCGCAGACGGGATTGTCGCCGCAGAACCAGATGTCCGACGGAGAAAGGCCGGCCCTGCGCAGGGCAAGGTCGAAAATTCGCCGGCTGGGCTTCCGAAACAGATACTCGCTGGATGCCAGAATCCATTCAAAGGGATGTTCCGGGAAAGAGCGCCGGATCCGGCGCTCCAACGCCTCCCCGCTGAAGGAGATATTACTGATCACGCCGGTGCGGATACCCGCCCGGCGCAGCCATTCCAACAGCTCCCGGATCCCCTCCGCCGGTTCAGCGGGGGCCGCCGTATCCCAAAACAGCTCCTCCGCTTCCAGTGGGGACAAACGCAGGGTAATCCCCAAATACTCATAAAGATACCGGTTGAACAGCCGGTTATGTACCTCAAGAGGATGGGTGTGAAGCCAATCCGGGGAGTCCAAACCCCGCAGCTCCCGAATCATCGCATCGGCCAGGGCCTGGACCTCTGCGGCGGTGACTCCCGCAGGGTTGTCCGCATACCGGAGCAGCGCCTCGTCCCCGGCGAGAGCATCAAAATTGCCCTCTGTCATCAGAGTCTGACCGTAATCGAACAGAATCATCTTCGGAAGGGTCATCGTGCCGCCTCCTTTTCTGATAAAAACGCTTCCGCTGCCCGGAGCACCTCTCGGTCAGGCTCGAAGTTCAGAGCGTTCAAAGCGGCGCCGTAGGGGAGCAGAAACCCCTCCAGAATTTCCTCCTGCTGGTAGACCGCCTTACCTTCAAACCTGCCGAGGAAGAACACGCCCAGCTTATGGGTACCCGTGGGAAGCCGGTAAGCGTATTCCTTTCGGAAACCGGGAAGCAGCTCCGGGATGAGTCCGGTTTCCTCCAGGATCTCCCGGCAGGCGGTGGCTTCCTCTGCTTCGCCGGGTTCGATGTGCCCTTTGGAAAAGCCCACATGGCCGGAGTCTCCCCGGACCAGGAGATAGTGCCGGGCCGGCCCTTCCCCGGTGAAAAGCACCGCGCCGCAGGCTTTCTCAAAAAGGCAGCGGTAGCTTGCCTGGAAATACCGCTCCGCAAAATGCACCGCCGCCCGGATTTCCGGCTCAAAAAAGACCACTCCTTCCGGGGCGGCCACCCATTTTTCCTCCGCGTCATCTGCCCGGTGGATGACCGCGATGACCCGGCCCTCAAACCGTTCCACCGGATGATCCACCCCCAGGATGTACACATCCTGTTCGTGACCGTCCCCGCCCACTACGCCGGAGACATAGCCGTAATTCACCCCGGCATAAACAATCTCCGGACAGCGGGGATGGCGGCTGCCCAGCGGCCGGTCCACTGTCACCGTGACGCGGAGCCCCAGCGGGTCGCCGCAGGGCAGTCCTTCCGTCAATTCCGGTAATGCGTGATATCCCTTCAATGACCTCTCCCCCTTTGCTCCATTGTACCATGAACTTGGAGGGAAAGGCAACTACTTTCCGATGTGGAAAAGCTCTTTTATACCGATTAGGGCCAAAAAAACCGCAAAGACTTTGGTCAGCATATCATTTCCCAGGAAATGAGCAAGGGCGGCTCCTCCGGCAGCTCCCGCCAGGCCAGTCAGCACAGCGGGAAGGATGACATGCTTTTCGATAAGCCGATTTCTGGCATGGAAAAATAAGGCCAATCCTCCGATGGGAAGGAAAAAAATCAAGTTGATCCACTGAGCCTCCATCTGAGGCAGGTTGGCAAAGACAGTCAGATAAACCAGCAGCACAAATCCACCGCCAAGTCCCATAGCCGCCGCGGCGCCGGCCAGCAGGGAGACAGCCCCGGCAATTAGCAGTCCCATCAGCGGAGCCACAGCCGGACGGCGGACGCGAGGATCACACCGCCGAAGATCCGCCGCAGGAGATTATTATCGATTTTTTTCAGCAGCCATGCGCCAATGACTGCTCCTACGGCGCCCAGGGGCAGATAGGTCAGGGCCTCTCCCCAACGGGGTGTGGTTCCCCAGAGATAAAAGACGGCGCTGAACACCGACAGCGGGAGGATAATTGCAATGGAGGTGGCATGGGCCTTTTTGGATTCGATGCCGGCCATCTCCAGCATGGGAACCACCGCGACGCCGCCGCCCGCACCAAAAAGTCCGTTGAGGAAACCTGCCGCCGCCCCCAGCAGGCAGAAATACCAGGTCTTTCGTTTTTTCATGGGACGCACTTCCTTTCCGTTGGGTTTAGATTGCCCGAATATGGGAAAGCTATGTGCAGAAACCGTGGAAAGGAGTGTGGAAAATGGAAGTGTTAACCATAACCAAGCAGAATTTTCAGCAGGAGGTCCTTGCGTCTCAGGAGCCTGTGTTGGTGGATTTTTGGGCGTCCTGGTGCGGCCCGTGCCGGATGCTGGCCCCTATCATCGAGGAGATCGCGCAGGAAGCCAGCGGATTCCGGGTGGGCAAGATCAACGTGGACGAAGAACCGGAACTGGCCGGGCAGTATGAAGTTTCCAGCATCCCGACCCTCATCGTTT
>CAKXAF010000153.1:4965-6701 GCA_934869045.1 uncultured Nitrososphaerota archaeon
GTCCTGGCGAAGGACGCTGTGCGCTCCCTGTTGGATTAGCCAAAAAATTTCTGTAGATATCAAAACCGGCCTTCTCTTTTCAGAAGGCCGGTTTTATCTGTAAAGCTAAACATCTTTACAGTTTTACAACGGTCAATCGATTGCCGTTTTCGCGGATCAGGCGCTCCAGATCCCGATAATCCAGAAAAACCGTCGCGGTGTTCTCGCAGGGATGTACCCCGAGCCGTGGTTCTCCGGTCAAATCCTGGTCCACCAGAATCTCCACCGCCGCTTCGCGGTCGTAATAGATGCCCAAAGGCGTCACGGAACCCTTGGTCAAATTGAGATGCTGGCCAGACGCTCCTCAGAGGCGAAGCTGAACCGAACGCCAATCCGCTCGCCCAGCTGCTTCAGATCCGCCTGCTTTTCCCGGGAAATCAGCACCAGGAAATGGCGCTTGCCTTTGGCGTCCCGCAGAAAAAGGTTTTTGCAGACATTCCCGCGAAGGCAGAGCCCCAGTTTCTCCATTTCCTCGATGGTATAAACTGGCGGATGCTCTGCCAGCTCATATACGACGCCTTTTTCCTGCAGCCACTCGCAGATGTCCTCCCGCTTTCCCATAACGCTCCCCCATTCTGAAAAATTCTTTTTTCAGAATACCACATTCTTCCGAAAAAGTAAAGAATCAGAGATTCAGGTGACTGGAAACGTACTGCTTCGGAGACATGCCTGCATATTTGTTGAACAAGGCAATCACGGCCTTGGGCGTGTTCAGGCCGATCATTCCGGCCAGATCCTTGGTCTGGGTATAAGGGTTTTTCTCCAGGATCTCCACCGCCTTTTCGAAACGAAGGCGGCTCAGGTATTCCTTGAAATTGGTCCCTGCCAGGTTTTTGAAAAGGGTGCTGATATAGCCCTGACTCATGTTGAATTTTTCCGACAGATCTGTTAAAGAGATGTCGCGGGCATAATTCTCCCGCACATAGGCAATCAGTTGATTCGCCATGGTATACTCCTGTTTCCGGGTGGAACTGAATGCCTCCTGCAAAAGCGTCGCGAACATGCCGGTGATTTTGCGGCAGAGGCTTTCTGTATCATCATACAGCTTCAGTTCCAGGTAAACGACAGACTTTTCGCCAAAAATGTCCGCTGTACGATCCATGATCTCCAGGATTCTGGAGATCGTAGCGGTGACGGCAAAGCAAAACAATGAAATTTTATCGGGCGCAAGCGTCCTTTTCTGAAAATTTTCCTCTAAAATTTCTTCCAAGACCGCGTAGGTCTCCCGTTCCATCCCCTGGGCGGTGAAGGAGATCAGATCATGCTCCAGGCGCAAGGGATAATAGTAGTTTTCATCGCGGAAAGAAAGATCCCCAGGGGCCAGAACATAGCGGCCCTGGCCCAGAAGGTTCTGATATTCCGCGACATAGCGGGCGCTGGAAAAGGCCTTCCGCAGCTCGTCGGGGTAGCGTGCCGGGCCGCCCAACGCCGCTGTCAGGAACTGTCCGTGCTCCGACTGAATGGCAGACAGCACTTGTACCAGGCGCTCCTTGACCCATTCTGCATTGCCGGAGCCTGCGACCATGCCATATGTACCGGTTTCGATGGGAAGAAGTTCGCAGCGGATCCGGAAAGGCGGCTCCGCAAAACTTTGCTTGAGCATACTGCTGAGGATCTCCCAGAGCTGGTTCGGGCCGCTGTCAAACTGTCTGCCGCCCTCCTGACGGTCCTGCCGGAAAATCGCCACCATCGTGGGC
>CAKXAF010000154.1:0-740 GCA_934869045.1 uncultured Nitrososphaerota archaeon
GCTCTGCATCGCGGCACTGGGGATTATCGGGGCGGCGCTCCTGAACCTGGTAACGCCGGAAATCGTCCGGCGGCTCACAGCATCGCTGAACGCAGGGGAGGATCTGGCCGGCGGGCTGCTGCTGACTTATGTGGCCATCCTGGTGGCTGCATATCTGCTGCGGGCGGTCTGCCGGTTCATCAGCATGGCGATCAGCCATCTGGCGGCCTGGCGGTTTGTACCGGAGCTGACGCTGACCATCTATGACAAGCTCCAGTCCCTTTCCCTGCGGTACTACCAGGATAAGCAGACCGGCGAACTGATGAGCCGGATGGTCAACGATACCCGGCAGATCGAGCTGCTGGTGGCCCACGCTATCCCGGATCTTGCCAGCAATCTGTTGGTGGTGCTGGCGGTGGCGGTGATGCTCTTTGTCATCAACCCGGTCCTGGCGCTGCTGACCCTGATTCCGGTGCCCTTTGTCCTGGCGGCCAGCACCCTCTTTTCCAAAAAGGTCGCGCCTATGTTCCAGGTGAACCAGCGAGTGCTGGGACGCCTCAATGGCGTACTTCAGGACAAACTCTCCGGCATGCGGGAAATCCAGGCCTTCGCCCAGGAGGACGCGGAACACGAGAAAATGGCCAGGGAGTGCAGCCTCTATTCCCGGGTCAACATCCGGGCCAATTTTGCGGCGGCACTGTACCATCCGGGTGTGGAATTCCTCACCTCCCTGGGTACGGTCATCGTGGTGGGTCTGGGCG
>CAKXAF010000154.1:750-6614 GCA_934869045.1 uncultured Nitrososphaerota archaeon
AGCCGGTCCTGGATCGGGTGAGCTTTACGGCGCATCCCGGGGAGATGGTGGCCATCGTAGGGCCCACCGGCGTGGGAAAAACCACCGTTCTTTCCCTGCTGGAGCGGTTTTATGACCCCCAGGAGGGGACGGTCCGGCTGGACGGGCAGGACGTCCGGACGCTGACCTACCGCTCCTTGCGGGGGCAGATTTCCATGGTGCTCCAGGACACCTTCCTCTTTGACGCCACCATCGCCGAAAATATCGCCTACGGCATGCCCGGCGCCACGGCGGAGCAGATCCGGGAGGCCGCCCGGGCCGCCCATGCGGACGGCTTTATTGAGGCCATGCCGGAGGGCTATGACACGGTGGTGGGCGAGCGGGGTGTGCGTCTTTCCGGGGGGCAGAAGCAGCGCATCGCCATCGCCCGGGCCGTTCTCCGGAACACACCGGTGCTGGTCCTGGACGAGGCCACCTCCGCCGTGGACGCCGAAACTGAGCGGGAAATCCAGGCGGCTATCGAGCAGCTGGCCGGCACCCGGACCATCCTGGTCATCGCCTACCGCCTTTCTACGGTCAAACGTGCCGACCGGATCCTGGTTCTGGAGCAGGGCCGCATCGCAGAGGAAGGGACCCACGAAGAACTTCTGGCCCAAAATGGCCTGTACGCGCGGCTCTGTAAGGCACAGCAGCCGGGGGAGGAATGACCGCGGCAAATCCGGACGGCATTTTTCCCAAACAGCGACCTTCTTTTTTCCGCCGGTCGGGGTTATAATGAGGAAAACAGGCCTTTTTACGACAGAAAAGAGGGGTTATTCATGAAGCTTTCCCACCTGAAAACCAACCATTTGGAAAACCCGATGGGGTATCGCATGACCCGCCCGGTCTTTACCTGGCTGGCGGAGAGCAGCGGCCAAAAGCAGTCCTGGGCCAGAATCGAAATCGCCGCGGATCAGACATTTTCACGGATTCTTTACGACAGCGGACGGCGGACAGACATGGCCTGCACCGGCTTTCAGCCGGAATTTGACCCCGTCCCGCGAACCCGGTATTTCTGGCGGGTGACTGTGGCGGCGGACAATGGCGACACTGCCTCCAGCAGCCCCGCGTGGTTCGAAACCGCCCTGCCGGCGGACGGTTGGACCGCCCGCTGGATTACGCCGTCCTTTGACAAGGAATTGCATCCGGTGTTCCAAAAGAGCTTCGAGCTGCCGGAGGACGTTGCCTCCGCCCGGGCTTACGCCTGCGGCCTTGGCATCTATGAGCTTTTCGTCAACGGCGTCAAGGCCGGGGACGAGTACCTGCTCCCCGGCTTCCATGCCTACGATTTTTGGCAGCAGTACCAGACCTTTGACCTCACCGGCCTTTTGAAAGCGGGGAAAAACACCCTTTCCGCCGCCGTGGGCAACGGCTGGTACAAGGGACGTTTCGGCTTTAACGGCAACGAGGGGGAGCGTTACGGCAGCTCCTTCCAGTTTATCTGCCAGGTGGCCGTGACCCTTTCCGACGGACGGGAGATCACCATCGGTACCGGCGAGGATTGGCGCTGCCGTCCGGGGAATTGCCTTGCCAGCAGTATCTACGATGGAGAAACCACCGACGGCTCCATGGAGCTTCCGGGCCTTGACGTTTTCGGCGGCGAGGAGGACAGCGGCTGGGCAGCAGCGGTTCTGTCCGATATGGGGACGGACCGGCTTTCTCCCCGGATGAGTCCGCCCATCGTTTATCAGGAGTCTTTCCCGGTGGCCCAGGTGATCCGCACCCCCGCCGGGGAAACGGTTTATGACTTCGGCCAGGAGATCACCGGCTGGGTGGAGTTCATATGCCGCGCACCCAGGGGGACCCAGCTGACTCTGCGCTACGGCGAACTTCTTCAGGACGGGAATTTCTGCCAAACCAACCTCCGCACCGCCAAGGCGGCCTTTACCTATATTTCTGCCGGAAAAGGGGAGACCGTCCGGCCGCGTTTCACCTTCTTCGGTTTCCGCTACCTGAAGCTGGAGGGCTTCGACGCTCCGGATCCCCGGGATTTCACTGCCCGGGTTGTGCAGTCGGCCCTGGACCGCATCGGCGAGATTGAGACCTCCTCCCCTCTGGTGAACCGGCTGTTCCTCAATGCCCTCTGGGGCCAGAAGGGCAACTTCCTGGATGTTCCCACCGACTGTCCTCAGCGGGATGAGCGGATGGGCTGGACCGGCGACGCTCAGGCTTTCTGTGCGACTGCCTGTATGAATCTGGACTCCACGGCTTTTTATGCCAAATATATGCACGACATGGAGCTGGAGCAGCGCGCTCTGGGCGGCAGCGTCCCCCACGTGGGGCCGGTGATCAAAAAGAACGGGAAGCTCCTGCTGGGCGTGGATTCCTGTGCCTGGGGCGATGCCGCGGCCATCGTCCCCTGGACGGTTTACCTCATGAGCGGGGACAAGGCCCAGCTGGCGGAGGAATATCCCTCCATGACCATGTGGGTGGACCGGATCCACGCCTACGATGAGGCCGATGGCGGCAAGCGGCTTTGGCAGACAGGTTTCCATTTTGCCGACTGGCTGGCGTTGGACAATTATAAAGACCCCAAGTCCTGTATCGGCGGAACCGACTGCTACTATATCGCATCGGCTTACTATGCCTATTCCGCCGGCCTGACTGCCAAGGCGGCAGAAGCTCTGGGCCGGAAGGAGGATGCGGAGCGTTACGGACGGCTGGCCCGTGAGGTTCGGGAGGCCGTAGTTCGGGAGTATTTTACCCCCAACGGCCGCTGTGCCGCGGACACCCAGACCGCCTACGCGGTGGCCCTCTACATGGATCTGACCCCGGAGGAAATGCGCCCCCGTCTGGTTGCGGAGCTACGCCGGAAGCTGCGGGAAAACAACATGAAGCTGACCACAGGCTTTGTGGGTACGCCCTACCTCTGCCGGGTGCTGTCCCAGTACGGCGCTACGGAGGACGCTTACGCCCTTCTGCTCAACGAGGAGCTGCCCGGCTGGCTCTATGAGGTCAAGATGGGCGCGACCACGGTCTGGGAACGCTGGAATTCCATCCTTCCCGATGGAAGTCTCAGCGATATCACCATGAACAGCCTCAACCATTACGCCTACGGCTCCATTGTTGAGTGGATGTACCGGTGGATGTGCGGGCTGAACCCTGACGATGAGGCGCCGGGCTTTTCCAAAGCGATGCTGACGCCTCGTCCCGGCCAGGGCCTGGATTTTGCCCGCGCTTATGAGAGCGGCTGGGAGCGGCAGGCGGACGGCTCCATTGCCTATACCTTCCTGGTGCCCTTCAATTGCGAAGCGCGGCTGGAGCTTCCGGAAAGCGCCGCAGCCGAGGTGGACGGCGCCGCAGTCTCCGGCCCCGTGACGCTGAAGGCGGGCCGTCATACGGCCGTCACAAGAGAGGCGTAACGCGGGAAAAGAGCCAAAAAGGTTTTCCTCGATTTTTTCCAAAAAATTCCCAGATAATCCTTTCCGAACTAACCGCCACGGTAGATTTGCGCAAGCAAGGCAAAAAACAAAGAAAAGCCGCCCACCTCCCGGAACCCCGGAAAGAGGGCGGCTTTTTTCAAATGGAAACGACCTTAATCCCCCACTGACAGTGAGTGGGCTCCTCCCGTCAGCACAGCTTCGGTGCCGCCGTAGGAAAACCGCACCAGCATCCCTTTTGGAACCGTGACGGAAAATTCCGCCCCGCCGCTCCTGCGGATCGCCCGGATGGACAGCAGCCCCAAGGGGGTGCAGACGCTTCCCTCCAGCTCCTGAATGCCGGCCGGAAAAAAGGGGCGCACCGCCGCTTCGGCAAAACCGGGCTTTTGACAGGAAACCCCCAGCAGGTACTGCTGGAAGAGCCGCAGGGGGTAGGCGTTCCAGGCGTGGGAGTGGGACTCGATATCCTCAAAGCCCTCCCAGATAGTGCGGCAGCCCTCTGCCATCATCCGGCCCCAGCGGGCAGAGGGATCGGTCAGCATATCATAGGCCTCCTGCGCGCAGCCGTTTTCAAAGAGCAGGGAAAGGTAGTCCCAGCTCATGATCACACGGGTCTCAAAGGGGGCGCCGGGCAGCCAGGCGGCGATCCGCTCCGCCTCTCCTTCCGGGAAAAGCCCCAGCTCAAAGGCCATGACCTGTACGGCGGTGTTATGTTTTTCCGAAGACGGCGTGTCCCGGAAAAATCCACTCTCCGGGTCATAGAACCGGGCCCGGACCGCCTTCCGCCCCAGGGCCGCTTCCCCGGACCAGTAATCCGCATCCTCTCCGTGCCCCAGCAGCCCGGCCAGCTCTGCTGTCCGGTCCAGACATTGGATCAGATAGGCGTTGTACATAAACAGATAGGCGTCGTTTTCGTCGATGAAGGAATAGGGCCAATCGCTGATGTGTATCACCGGCCCGTCAGGCTTTGGCATCAGCCCGGTTCCGTCCCGCTGGGCCAGATAATAGGCCGCGATCCGGGCGCACACCGGGTAATAAAGACGCACACTGCCGACATCGCCGGTGTAGAACCAGAGATCCCGCAGGAGGGTCGGATACATCAGATCGTACTCCGGCATCCGCAGCAGGTGCTTGCCGTTGAGGTTCCAGTCCAGCGGAGAATTCCAGGCCAAGTAGCCCTCTATGGACTGGGAGTCGGCAAAGTCCCGGAGCACCTTCCGCATCAGCGCCGGTGCGTCGGGAAAATTGTAGAGCAGCAGGTGGGTCTGCATCAGGCTGTCGGCCACATACTGGGCCTGTTCCCGGTGAGGGCAGTCCACCAGCACACCGAGAATGGCGTTTTTCTGGGTCCGAATGCAGGCCTCTGCCAGCCGGTCGGGAATGTCTGCGCCGCAACGGAAGGAGCCCAGGCAGGGTGCATCCGTCCCGGCCTTGCAGACCTCCAGGGAGAGCAGTTCCACCTCGTCCCCAGTCAGTTCCAGATACCGGAAGGCCCGGTAGGAAAAATCCTCCTCCCAGGTTTCCTCCCCACCCTGGGCGATGTACTCGTCCAGATAGGCATCGGTTTCATTGTTGACCACGCTGCGTTCCACCCGCATGGCCGAGGGCAGCCGTTTTTCTTTCCGGGTGGCCCAGGTTTTTCGCTCCCCCTCCAGCAGCTCCCCGTACCGCAGCCGCAGAAGGGTCCCGGCTTTTGCACGGAAGCGCACCCGGGCGAAGCCGGTCAGTACCTCGCCTGCGTCAAAGAGCCACAGGTCCTCTGTCCGATGAAGGCAGGCGGGGACCCAGACCGCGCTGACCGCTCCCTCCGGGATTTCCTGGTCCACAAGCTCCCCGGCGAGGAACTGGGCAGGAGAAACAGCGGCATATTCCCATCCGGCGTCGCGGAAGCCCGGCTTATCCCAGCCCGGCTCGATCCGTGTACGGTCTACCCGGGTGGAACCGGTCAGATCCCGGGGCTCCCGCATGGGCAGACCGGGGAGGTATTCCGTGACGCCGGAGCAGCGGCAGTCTTTCCCGGAGGAAATGCAGAGCCGTTCCCCGCCGGTCAGCTCCGCCTCCAGCTCAAAGAGCAGCCCGGCGCAGCCTCGGGTCCGGTTTTGGCCGTTTCCACCCAGATACAGGACGGTAAACGCCAGGACATTTTCCCCTTTCCGCAGCAAATGCGTTACATCGTAGTGAAGCAGCAGCTTGTGTTTCTGAAAAACGCTGGAGGCAGGGGAAACCAGGCCGCCCACAGGCGTGCCGTTGACCCACAGCTTGAAATAGTGGTGGGCAGACACCGTCAAAACTGCGGCGCGGGGAATTTCAGGCAGAGAAAACGCCTTTCGGAAACGGGCGGTGCTATTTTTTTCGGCGGCTTCCTTCCGCCAGATCCAGAGGGCATGCTTCATAATAAATTCCTCCTGAAAACCGCCGGCGTACCGGCGGTTTGTTCCTGCGGTTTTATCCGTTTTCAGTATACCG
>CAKXAF010000155.1 GCA_934869045.1 uncultured Nitrososphaerota archaeon
GGCCAGCAGCAGGCCAGAAAAGGCTGCGATCTCCGGCGTGGCGGCAATTTGTTCCGAAACGGCGTAGGCGCCGATGTCCGAAGACAGCACACAGCCGACCAGCACCGAAGGATCGAGAAACCAACCGGCTCTCTCCCCAAAAAGATCCGCCAGCTTCTGACCTGCGAGAGTTGAAAAGCAATAAAGCCCAACCATAGAAAGGGAGAGGGGACCCATCAGGGCCAGGCCCTTGTCGAATTCCTCACCGAGTTTTAAGCGGTTCCCGAAAAATTTGTCAAGGGCGGCTGCCGCGGCAAAGAGAAAAAGGATGAAAATCAACGGATTCATTGGGCGGCCTCCCCTGGGAACAGCTTTCCGGAGACTGCCGGAAGAAAGCTTCTGGTCTGCCGCAGAGAGGAATGCTTGATATGTGCCAGCATGAACAATGCCCTTTCTATCCCAGCCGGCGGTATACCCGGCGGCGGAGGTCGTCGATGATTTTGGGAGAGCGGCCCTTATAGTGGTTGAGGGTGACCTCCTCACCGTATTTCCAGTAGCGGGGCGGAGTGTCCGCAAAGGGGGGTTTTTCCTTCCACCAGGCAGAATTATCTGCGTAGCCGAAGCATTCGTTGACCGCCTGCTCCAGATCCCGCCGCTGGTAGTCGAAGGCCTCCACGTCCAGGCCGTCGGTGGTCATCATCAGATCAGCCAGCTGCATCTGGTTGCGGAGAACCTTCATCCGCAGAGAGGGGAGGACGTCGCCCGCGCCGAATTCAAAGCCCGGATAGAACAGGCTCTGGCCCGCGTTGACAAAGGGCGTCTTTTTGTAGGAATCACCCCAGCCCACAGCGTTCCAAAAGGAGCAAAAGCCGGTAGCGCCGGTCATGAAGCAGATCATGGGCTGGGTCAGGAAGGCGTTGAGGGGCAGGTCGATGGTCATGCCCTCGCCGTACCAGCCGTAGATCCAGAGGATGCTCCCATGATTTTTGGCGATTTGGACCCGCTCGGGGTACCAGGCGTACATGGTCATGGCGGAGACCCACATCTGGAAGAGATCAGCGTATTTCTCAGAGTGGTCGCCGTAGTGGTTGCTGGAATCGGCCCGGAAAACGAATTTTGCAGAGGAGTGGGGGGTGATGTCCCGCATGACATCGGCCATGTAGTCGAGAATCTCCTCGTCATGCTCATACCAGATCTCATCCTGGGTACTGGGAAGGAAACGGTACTCCTTTTTGTGGTTGAACATGATCTCCATGTTGGTGCTGGTCCAGCCTTTTTCTTCAAAATGCCGGGTGAATTCCCAGAGAATGCGGCGGTATTCGGTCTTGAAGCCCTTTTCCCCCCATTTGGAAAGGCTTGCGGGCCAGCCAAGGTTAAAGGGCGTGAACATGAATTCCACCGGCATAGCGCCACGGCGCGATCCTTTGAAGGCGCTGCCGTCCAGATAGGGGCCGAAATGCTCGTCAAAAAGCGTCCAGTCCTTAACGCGGATGGTTTTGCCGCTGCCGGTGAGATCCGGGGCGAAGGACTCCACCGGTTTGCCGGAATGGAGGTAGTTCAGGTTCTGGAAAAGGCAGCGGTGCTCCCGGGCCATGGTGAAGAACTGCCGCTCTACAGCCAGATAGCTGCCGTCCCGGTAGCGGTCGGGGTTCTGGGCCAGGCTGGGATAGCTGGGAGAGATATTGTCGGCGTAGTTGTTAAGGTCGGCGATGATCCGGCTCTCGTAGGGGACCATGCAGGAGTAGACCTTCAGGCGGATGGCAAACTCCTTTTCCGTCTGATTGGCCCGGACGCGGAGAGTCCCCTCGTAGCGGCCCTTCCGGGCAGCCTCCGGGACAAAAAGGTCGATCCAGAGAGCGCCGGCTTTCTGCCCGGCGTGGTACTCCGGCTCCAGGGGAACCCGGAAATCCAGGCTGCACTTGCCATAAGGCAGAAGCATATCCGGCAGAAAAGCGCCCTCAATGCGGTGGAACCATTCAATGAAGACCTCGTAGTCCGCCGGGATGCTGCCAGTTGGGCCGGTCAGGGGGGTAAAGGAGAGGTCAAAATCCGTGAGGGTCTCGCCGTTTTCCATTTCAGCAACGAGTTGGAAGGAAACCATCTGGTTCCGGGCGCTGAACAGGGAGATCTCCGCGTCGCACTTTGTAAAATCCCCGCGGAATTCCTTTTCAGCGAAATCAGCAGTCTCACCGTCGATGCGGCAGTAGTCGGAAATCAGGTACAGCTTCATTCGTCATCCTCCTCTTCGCGGGGTTCCACAAACATATCCCGGCAGCTGACGTCTACCTTTTCGGTTTTGCCGACAAGGAGCTCCAGAGCGCCCACAATGTCGCCGTCGCTGTTGCGCACGGGGGCATAGCAGGAAAAAACGCCGTCTTCCCGGTCCAAGCGGCTGGTTTCCCCTTGGGACAGGGTTTTGCGAAGGCGATCGTTCAGGTAGCGGCGCTTACAGCCCTCGCAGGGCAGAGAGTTGCCAGCCACCAGCGGCGCGCCGACCTGGGGATTGGTAGGGTAAGCCTGCCAGAGAATGGCGGAGATGTCCAGCTCCTGAGAAATCTCCTCGATTTTGGTCAGGATGCGCTTCAGGCGGTAAAACCGGGCAAAGTCGTAGTCGGTGTGGCCGCTGCGGTCCAGAAGCACGTACTCCAGATCGTCGCCGTCCAGGAAATTCAGGCCGATCCGAAGGATGGTTTCAATGGATAAATTCTCCATAGGATCCCTCCGTTTTCTTAAAAAATGGGCCCCGCGGAAACGGGGCCCGGTTGTCGGTTGTGGAGTTATTTGAGCTTTTCCCAAGCGGCGTTGCCGCGTTCGATCAGCTCTTTACCGCCGGCCGCCATCCACTCTGCAAGCATGGCGTCCCAGTTGGCATCAAAATCCGCAGCAGGTTCAACGATGGCCTTGGTACGGCCCTGGATCTCGATGTCTATCAGCTTTTGGTCCACGGTGATGGACTGGTCGATGGATGCCTGGAAGGGGAAGACCTGGGCGTACTGGGCGTTGACTACCTTCAGATCGTCGAAGGGAGTACCCAGATTGTCGGGAATGCTCCAAAGTTCCTGTTTGGGATAAGCAACGTCGAAGTCATAACCGTTTTCTTTCATGGGGATATAGCCGCCGGAATAGTTGGGGCCGCCCCAAGCCAGAGGATAACCGTAGCCGTAGTCCGCAGTGTTCCAATCCTTGGACATTTCCTCTTTGTTGACCTCAAAGACCTTGATGCCATCCTGCTCAGAGACAGAGGTATAGTGGATTCCCTCAATGCCATAGGAGGTTATGGTGCGGCCCTCTTCCGTCAGAGACCACTCCAAAAAGTCCAGAACCTTTTCCGGGTTGGAGCAGGTCTTGGGGATGATGTGGTAACCCCAGCTGCCGCCGGAGTGGGGGAGGGTGCCCTGGGAGCCGTCGGCGTGATTCAGAGGCGGGAGGTAGGTCAGATCCGCTTCCATACCGGCATCCTCAAAGCGGCGCAGCAGGCCGGAAACACCGGTCACATCCATCATGCCGATTTTCTGCTGGACCATGAGGTCCTCCATCTTGCCTTCGGCATCTTTTTCGTTGACAAAGCTCTTATTGAACAGGCCTTCGTCGTAGCATTTTTTGATGAAACGGAAAGCTTCACGGGCGTAGTCGGAAGCCACGAACTGGGTTACGGTGCCGTCAGGCAGTTCCACCCAATCGCCGCCCCAGCAGCCGCAGTTGACGAAAGAGCGGGCGATGTAGCCGAAGGCGTTGGAGCCATAGGGCTCGGAGACGAAGAAGCCGTAGGTGTCGTCCTTGCCGTTGCCGTCCGGGTCGTCATAGGTAAAGGCTTTGATGACCTCGTAGTATTCATCCAGGTTGGTGGGGACATCCAGGCCGACCTTGTCCAGCCAGTCCTGTTTGATGACGTAACCGCGGTTGCCTGCCTCCAGGGGGAGGGGTTTAAAGTAGGATTTACCGTCGATCTTCAAATATTTGTAGATGTCGGCGTCTACAATAGCCTTGAGGTTAGGGTGGTTCTCGGTCAGATAATCTTCGTAGGCCAGCAGCACGCCGTCCTCTACCCATTGAAGCTTCGTGGAATCAATGCCATTAAGCATTGTCACCAGGTCCAGTTTCTCCCCAGTGGAAACCATGAGCATCAGCTTCTGCTCTTGTTCCTCAGAACCTCCGGGAGAAGCAACGAATTCAAATTCGACGTTATTGATTTCCTCCATTTTCTGGATGATCCGGTCGGTTTCCGGATCGATTCCCCGGAGATCCTGGTACCAGCGAATCTTTACAGGGGCGTCGCCGCTGGTCTTTCCGCTGTTGGAGCCGTTTTCACCGCAGCCAGTAGCCAAAACGGCCATAGCCGAGGCGGCGAGAATGGCGGAGAGGATTCCTGCCAATGCGCGCTTAGATTTCATAACAATACTCCTTTCTGAATGGGACCGCGTTATTCTTTTACCGCACCAAGGACGATGCCCTTGGTGAAGTATTTCTGGACGAAGGGATAAATTGCCACCACGGGGACAATGCCGACGATAACCACTGCCATTTTAAACTGTTCGTAGGCACTGATGCCGGTTTCCACCCCGGCTTTGGCGGCGGCGGCGTTGACGATGATAAGATTGCGGAGATACATTTGAAATGGCATCAGGTCTTGCGAAGATGAGTAGAGTATGGCGGAGAAGTAATCGTTCCAATAGCCTACCGCGTAGAAAAGGGAAATGGCGGCCAGTACAGGCTTGGAAAGAGGGAGCACGATGCGGAAAAGGATTTGCAGATCGTTGTAGCCGTCAATTTTCGCGGCCTCCTCCAGACTGGGGGGGATCGAGGTAAAGAAATTCTTCATCAGGATCATGTTGTAGGTGCTGATGGCACCAGGGATGGTCAGCGCCCAAATCGTGTTGGTCATATGGAGCTTGGTGATGAGGATATAAGAGGGAGCCAGGCCGCCGCTGAAAAACATAGTAACAATGAAGATGCGGAAAAGGATCTTCCGGCCGGGGAGGCCGTCCTTGGATAGGGCGTATCCGCCGATGGTAGTCAGCAGCATGCTGATCAGGGTGCCAGTCACAGTGATACGGACGCTGGCCCAGAGGGAGGTTAGAATTTCCTTGGATTTAAGCAGGGCGCGCTGGTATTCCTGAAGCGTAAAGCTGGTAGGAATGAGATGGAAGGGATCGTTGATATAGGCGCTGTAGGTCGAGGTGGAGATGATAAAAATGTACCACATGGGGATGAAAATCACCAGGCCGACCAGAACGATAAAGACGATATTGAATATGTCAAAGGCGTTGAATTTGCTTTTGATTGCCATAGGTCCCGCCTCCTTTCGTCAATAAATGCTTTCGTCGCTGAGCTTTTTGGACAGGGTGTTGGCCAACAAGAGCATGGCGGTGCAGATCACAGAGTTGAACAGCCCGATGGCAGAAGCATAGCTGAATTCACCATTTTTGGTGACAACACGATAAACATAGGTGTCGATGATGTCGCCGGTCTCCATGACCAGAGGGTTGCTGAGGTTGAAGACTTGGTCAAATCCGGAGCGCAGGACGCTGCCAGCCAGCAGGATCATCTGGATCGCGATGACGCTGCGAAGGGCAGGGAGGGTGATATGCCAAGTCCGCTGGAAACGGTTGGCGCCGTCTACGTAGGCGGCTTCATAGAGGGCCGCATCAATACTGGACATGGAGGCCAGATAGATGATCATGCCCCAACCAGCTTCTTTCCAGATATTGGTGATAATCAGGATGCCGCGGAAGCTCTTGGCTGTAATGAGGTTTGGCGGCATCTCGGAACCAAAGAGCCGGGCAAAGGCAGCCAGGAGGCCGGTGTCTGGGTTGAAGAAGGTGACGATGATCGATGCGACGATGACCCAAGAGAGAAAATGGGGAAGGTAGAGAAGGGTCTGGGTGAATTTTCGCACCAGTGGGGAACGCAGTTCATTGATGAGGATGGAGAGAATGATGGGGATTGGAAATTCAAAAAGGATCCGGTAAACTGCCAGGATGACGCTGTTGCGAAAAGCCCGCCAGAACAGCGTGTCGCTGAACAGGGTACGGAAGTGCTCCAGCCCGACGAAGGGGCTGCGGAAGACGCCGCGGGACATGCTGTAATCCTGAAAAGCGGTGATAACGCCGTACATCGGGCCATAACAGAAAATGATGTACCAGGCTAGGACAGGAAGCAGCATCAGGTAAAAGTATTTGTAGCTTTTGATGGTCCTCCAGAGAACCGCGCCCCTGGACTTGGAACAGGGCTTTGCCGCCGGCCGTCTGGCAGATGCAGCCGCTTTTCCGGTTGGCATATTCTCAACTCCTTACGTATGGGAATGTCTCCGATGTCTTTATTTTATCATCCAGTATCTTTCGTGAAAATGTCCGAAGCTTAACATTTGCTCCAATTTCTTAACCATAATGTGTAAAATGAACAAAAAAGTATCCGCTCCAAAACCGTGAATTTAGGTTTTGGAGCGGCCTGTGCTAAATAGCGGGGTTGGCTCCTGAGAGCGGCGGGCAGTTGGACGGAAAATCGCAGGGATCCTCGATCCGGGGGAACAGGATGGTGACACAGGTGCCCTTATGCAGGCGGCTCTCCACGGTGATGCCGTAGGGGGAGCCAAAATACAGGCGGATGCGCTCGTGGACGT
>CAKXAF010000156.1:0-1779 GCA_934869045.1 uncultured Nitrososphaerota archaeon
GCGGTCTGGCTTCGTGTGGCCTTTTTTCTGAATTGAAATCTTGAAATTCCTACTTGACTTTCATTAGCAGGTCTTTCTGTACAGAAAGGGGCCGCCGCAGATGCGGCAGCCCCCGGTTTTGAAAAAATCTTATTTGCCTGCGATGGAAACCTCCTCCGCCGAGACAGTCGGCGCACCAAAAACGGTGAATCCGGACGGAATGCCGAAGGTCAGGTCGCTGCCGATCAGACGGATCTTCTTCAGCAGGCTGAAGAAATTGTCCGCCATGGTGAAGCCCCGGACCGGCCGTCCCAGCTGTCCGTTTTCAATGAGGAAGCCCGCGCTCTGCAGGGAGAAATCGCCGGTGACGGCGCTGGCGCCCGCGTGTCCGCCGTTGATCTCGGTGATATAGACCCCGCTTCCAACCTGGCGGAGCAGCTCTTCCCGGGAGAGGGCTCCGGGTTTCAAATAGAAGCTGTAGGGCGCGATGGAGACATTGGAGGCATAACCGGCTTTATAGGCGTTGCCAGTGCTCCTTCGGCTTTCCTTGGCGGCGGTTTTCAGGTTGTAGAGCAGGGTTTTCAGCACGCCATCCTCAATGACATTTTTGGTGCCGGTGGCGACACCCTCGGCGTCAAAGGAGGTTTGGACAGTGCTGCCGGGGTAGAAGGGGTCATCCACAAGGGTCACGCCGGGGGCGGCGATAACCTCCCCCTCCTTTTCTTTCAGGAGGGAAAGCCCCTTTTGTGCATTGTCAGAGGAAAAGACCGGGCAGAAAATGGCCAAAAGATCCGCCATCACCTGAGGGTCAAAAACAACGGTATATTTGCCGCTTTCCGCGACCTCGGCGCCGATGGTGCCGGCGGAGCGGGCGACAGCGCCGTTTACCAGGTCCCGGCGGCTGATCTGGGGAAGGTCGCCCACACGGTAGTCGTAGCCGCTGTATTTTTCGCCGCCGTCCTCCAGGATGGCCTCCACCAGGCCGCACTGGAAGCCGCTGGTGTTCTGCAGGTCGAGGCCACGGGAGTTGGTCAGGCGCACAACCGTGCGTCCGGCAAAGAACTGAGCCTGGGTGCCATCGCAGACTCGGCTGTCCGCGTCATAGGCCTTGCGCTGGCAGTCCAGGACAAAGGGGATCATCTGTTCTGAAGTGGGAAGGGGCGTTTCATAGGGGGCCGTTTCCTGATAGGGATCCCCGGCGCTGTGAAGAAAGACCTCGTCGGCATTTTCGATGGTATGGGCGTTTTCTGCGGCACGGCGGACGATCTCCCGGGCCTGCTCTCCATTAAGAAGCTCGGTGGCAGCATAGCCCATCTTTCCGTTCACGATGCAGCGGAAGCATACGCCGCCGCTGACGCTGCTGGAAAAGCTTTCGATTTCCGTCTGGAAGGTGGAGATAGAGACGCTCTCGTCCTCCATATAATACAGCTCGTAGTCCTGGATGCCTGCTTCGGCGGCAGCGGCGGCTACGGCCTCTTTAAACGACGCATAGTTCATGGTAATGCACTCCTTTCCCGCCAATCAGCGGCCGCCGACGGTAATGGACGACACCCGGATCAGCGGCTGTCCCACGTCAGTGGGGATAGAACCGCTGGCTGAGCCGCACATGCCCTGGCCGGTGGCCAGATTCTGGCCGACCATGTCGATGTCCATGAGAATCTCGCTGCCCTTGCCGATGAGGCTGGCGCCCCGGACCGGCTCGCAGATCTGGCCGCCCCGGACCAGATAGCCCTCGGTGACGGCAAAATTGAACTCGCCGGTGACGGGATTGACGGAACCTCCCCCCATCTGCCGGCAGTA
>CAKXAF010000156.1:1789-6592 GCA_934869045.1 uncultured Nitrososphaerota archaeon
CGATGAAGGTATTGGTCATACGGGAGGTCGGTTCGTAGGTGTAATTCTGCCGCCGGGCGCTGCCGGTGGAGGGCATCCCCATCCGCTTACCGTTGAGGCGGTCGATGAGGTAGCTCTTGAGGACGCCGTTTTCGATGAGGACGTTACGCTGGGCGGGGTGGCCCTCATCGTCGATGTTGATGGAGCCCCATGCGCCGGGGATGGTGCCATCGTCAATGGCGGTGACCTTGGGATTGGCAATTTGGGCGCCCAGCTTTCCGGCGAACTGGCTGCGGCCCTTGGCAACGGAGGTGGCCTCCAGGGAGTGGCCGCAGGCCTCGTGGAAGATGACGCCGCCGAAGCCGTTTTCGATGGCCACGGTCATTTTACCGGCAGGACAATAGCCAGCGGAGAGCATGGTCACAGCCTGACGGGCGGCCTCGCGGCCGACAACGGAGGGATCGATGGTGTCGAACATCTCCAGGCCCATGCGGCGGCCGGGGCTTTGGGTCCCGGACTGGTTCTCACCGTTTTTGCTGGCGACGGCGTTGACGATCAGGCGGGTGCGGATCTGGCGGTCCTCGGTGAAAAGGCCGTCAGAGTTGGCGATAAGAATCTTGTGATCCACGTCCAGAAGGGTGGACTGGACCTGGGAAATCTCCTCGTGGTAGTCCTTGGCGGCGGCGTAGGCGGTGCGGATGATGTCGGCCTTTACGGGGTTTTTCACGGAGCCGGGGACTACCCGGATGGGATGAATATCGCCGAAGATCCGCTCGGTGAGGGAAATTTCCCGCTGGCAGGAGCCGCTGGCGATGGCAAATGCGGCATTTTCGGCACATTTCAGCAGGCCGGCCAGGGAGAGGTCGCTGGTGGAAGCGTAGGCGCTTTTGAGGCCCTTGCAGACCCGGACGCCCGCGCCGCTCAGGAAATTATCGGTAATGGTTTCGATTTTTCCATCGATCATCACCATGGAGTTTGTTTTTGAGTGTTCGGCGTAGATCTCAGCGAAGTCCGCGCCGGTGGAGACAGCCTTCTCCAGAACCTGCCGGAGGGTGTCCCGAGAGAGAATTGAGGACATGGAAATCCTTCCTTTCCAAATCCGGCGCAATGCCGCCGGATGAAGTAACACCATTACAGTATACACTTTTATTATAACGGATTTTGTCGATTTTTACAAGCAAATCAGTAGTTTTTTTACAATTCTGACAGATTCCCGCCATATATAGCAAACGGCGGATAGGCTGTCAGCCCTCCGCCGCGGTTTTATGTTGAGGTGGTTGATTTGGAGATTCCGGGACATATTCCAGCAGGTCGCTGACGGAGCATTTCAGCACACAGCAGACCTTGGCAAGGAAATCCAGGTCGACGCGCTCGACGTTTTGGGCTTTGTAGTAGCGGTCGATCACTTCATATTTAATGCCAGTTAAAGTATGCAGTTTAAAGCGGGTAATGCTTCTCTTTTCCAACATATCGGCTAATTTGATTTGAATGTGTCCATAAGTTCCAATGGTAAAGGATACAATACTATTCAGTTCGTCCATGTGTATCCCTCCCCGATGATCCTTTTTCTCTATCATATCAGAGGATAACCCTCTTGACATTTCACTTAATATAGGATATCCTTAAATAGGGTTATATAACATGGCCGCTCTCTACAGAGAGCGGAACCCCACCAGGCCAGCTGCGGATGTCCCTTAAGCGGCATTTCGTAAGGAATGCCGCTTAAGGGATTTCCCACCATCCGCACCACGGCAAAACCGCGCCAGCGAGTCGAAGCGTTTCATACGTTTCTTCTCGCTGGCGCGGTTTTTGTTTCGGAGAATCTCAGGAGGGCTTTCTGCGGCAATTTTTTTAAAATTGCCGCCGCGGGGTCATCCGCGGGCGGCCTGCGGGCCGCCTTCCTTTTTTGGGGGTGCGGCCCGGCCGCACAAAGCAGAATTTCGCTCGCTGCGGCGAGCGAGGGGGGCGCTGCCCCACCTCCCCGCGATTTTTTGAAAAAATCGAGTAAAACTTCCCTTTTTGGGTTCGGGCGGGGTTGGCCTTATCAGAGGCGCGCAGCTTGTCGCGCGCCAACCGAAGCCGGCCGCGTGGTAAAACGGCCGCATCGAATTGGGGCCGGCGACACGCCGGCGGTTAGACGCGGTAGAGGAGGTCGGTGTAGGTGGGCATGGGCCAGTCTCCGGCGGAAACCAGGCGCTCCATGGCGTCGGTATCCCGGCGCAGGTCCGCCATAACCGCCCGGACTTCATCCCGGTGCATCTCGGCGTTTTCCAGAAGGGTCTGAGCGCTTTCGCAGCGTGCCAAAGCCTTTTCCAGCTTGCCGGTGGAGGCATCCACCGCGGTGATCAGGTCGGACAGCCGGGCCGTCAGCCGGAACACACTGTCATTTTTGATGCCGATGGAGGCCAGGCGGTCATAGGAGGCGGCCATTTTTCCGGCGAACTCCGTGGCAGCAGGGAGAATCTGCCTCCGGACCATCTCCGCCATGGCCGCTCCCTCGATGTTGACAACCTTGCAGTAATTTTCCAGCATGATCTCGTAGCGGGATTCGCACTCGGTCCGGGACATGACCCCGTGACGCTCCATGAGGGCCAGATTTTTCCCGGCGATGGTGGCCCGGATGGCGTCCACCGTGTTGTTGAGATTGGGAAGCCCACGGCGGGCGGCTTCATCAACCCACTCATCGGTGTAATTGTTGCCGTTGAAGACGATGCGGCCGTGCTTCTCCACAGTGTCCTTGACAATTCGCTGAATCTCTGCATCAAAGTCGGAGCAGTTCTCCAGCCGGTCGGCGAATTCTCTCAACGCGTCGGCCACGATGGTGTTCAGAATGCAGCTGGACACCGCCACCGGCGCGGAGGAGCCTACCATGCGGAACTCGAATTTGTTGCCGGTGAACGCAAAGGGGGAGGTGCGATTGCGGTCAGAACCGTCCTTGGGCAGCCTGGGAAGGGTCGCCACCCCGGTTTCCAGCAGGCAGGAGGGTGTCTCGGAAACTGTGTCGCCGTGAGCGATATGCTCCAAAACACTCCAGAGCTGGTCGCCCAGGAAAATGGAGATGATGCCGGGAGGGGCCTCGTGGCCGCCCAGGCGGAAGTCGTTGCCTGCGGCGGCGGCGCTCATCCGCAGCAAATCGGCGTAATTGTCCACGCCGGTGATGACAGCGGAGAGGAAGACCAGAAACTGGAGGTTCTCGTAGGGAGTTTTGCCCGGATCCAGGAGGTTTTGGCCGTCGTTGGTGGACAGGGACCAGTTGTTGTGCTTGCCGGAGCCATTGACCCCCTCAAAGGGTTTTTCGTGGAGCAGGCAGGCCAAGCCGTTTTTCTTGGCGACCTCCCGCATGACCTCCATGACAAGCTGGTTGTGGTCGCATGCCACGTTGACCGCTTCAAAGACCGGAGCCAGCTCATGCTGAGCCGGGGCGGCCTCGTTGTGCTCGGTTTTGGCGGGGACGCCCAGCTCCCAGAGAGCTTCGTCCAGGTCCCGCATAAATTGCCGCACCCGCAGGCGGATCCGGCCGCAGTAGTGGTCTTCCATCTCCTGGCCCTTTGGGGGCTTGGCGCCGAAAAGAGTCCGGCCGCAGAGCTTCAGGTCCAGGCGCTGTTCGTACTTTTCCCGGTCGATGAGAAAATACTCCTGCTCCGCGCCTACGGTGGGATTGACCCGGGTAGCGGTCTTGTTGCCGAAGGCCCGGAGAACCCGGAGAGCTTCCCGGTTCACCGCCTGGTTGGAGCGCAGGAGAGGGGTCTTGGTGTCCAGGGCCTCGCCGGTGTAGGAGTAGAAGGCGGTGGGGATGTATAGGGTGCCCTCCCGGACAAAGGCGGGGGAGGTGCAGTCCCAGGAGGTATAGCCGCGGGCCTCAAAGGTGCTCCGGAGGCCGCCGTTGGGGAAGGAGGAGGCGTCGGGTTCGCCGACGATCAGCTCTTTTCCGGAAAATTCCAGAATCCCCCGACCGTCCTTGGTGGGGGACAGGAAGGAGTCGTGTTTGCCCGCGGTAAAGGTAGTCATGGGCTGGAACCAGTGGGTGAAATGGCTGGCGCCCTGCTCCACGGCCCAGTCCTTCATGGCCGACGCGACCACCTCGGCCACGGCGGGTTCCAGGGGTTCCCCCTCGTCGATGGACCGGCGGAGGGACTGGTAGGTGCTTTTGGAGAGCTTCTCCCGCATGATGGTATCGTGAAAGACATTCCGTCCAAATTTTGAAAAATCGTATCCCATATAGGGCCTCCTTGCAAAAATTTACGCCGGCTGCCGGGTCCGGCGCGGAGGGTCACAGCAGGGTAATGGCGTCGGCGGCGCAGGCGTCGGTGGTTTCCTTGTCCCAGATGGAGGCCTGGACCTCGCCGATGTGGGCTTTGTGGAGCAGGACCATGCAGAGTCGGGACTGGCCGATGCCGCCGCCGATAGTCAGGGGGAGTTCGCCGTCCAAGAGCATGCGGTGATAGGGCAGCCCCGCACGTTCCGGGCAGCCTGCCAGTGCCAGCTGGCGGCGCAGGGCCTCCTCATCCACGCGGATGCCCATGGAGGACAGCTCGACCGCCCGTTCCAGGACGGGGTACCAGATAAGGATATCGCCGTTGAGCGCCCAGTCGTCATAGTCCGGGGCACGGCCGTCGTGGGGCTCGCCGTTGGAGAGGGTTCCGCCGATACCCATGACGAAGACAGTGCCGAACTCTTTGGCGGCGGCGTTCTCCCGCTCCTTGGGGGTAAGGCCGGGGTAACGATCCAGCAGCTCCTGGGCGGTGAGGAAGGTGACCTGTTCCTTGATAAACGGCTCAATTTCGGGGTTGGCCATGTTTATTTAATCATAGGTCTGCTTGATGG
>CAKXAF010000157.1:0-2005 GCA_934869045.1 uncultured Nitrososphaerota archaeon
TTTATTTGCTCTGCTTCAACAATGCCTGCAGGCTGCTCCGGTGTGATCGGCTGTCGGAAGGGACGCTCAATGGTTCCCAGGTGGATGTGCGGAAGCTGGTGGAGATCGCCTTTCAGTGCAAGGCGGTCAACGTGGTTTTGGCTCACAACCATCCCCACGGGACGCCGCGGCCGTCTTCGCAGGATATCCGTATGACCCGATCACTGGCGCCAACCCTCAAGCAGCTGAATCTGGAGCTGTTGGATCATTTCATCGTAGTTGGGAACGAATACGTTTCCATGATGGAACTGGGGTATTTGGGGGTCCGGAAGATCCGGGATTTGGATTTTTAAAAAGGAGAGAAAGTTATGGAAAAAGTAACAGTGTGTGCGGAAGGGGCGCCGGCAGCGATCGGGCCTTACGCGCAGGCGATCCGTACGGGAAACGTGATCTATACGTCGGGACAGCTGGGGATCGATCCGGCGACAGGGGAACTGGCAGGAGGAATCGAAGCGCAGACCCACGCAGCTATACGAAACCTTGAAAAGGTTCTGAAGGCCGGGGGCGCTGGGCTCCAGGATGTGGTCAAAACAACCATTTTCGTCAAGGATCTGGCGGATTTTGCCGTGGTCAACGCTGTTTACGGCAGCTATTTCCGCGAGGGATTCCCAGCGCGGAGCTGTATTCAGGCGGCCGCTCTTCCAAAGGGCGGACTGGTGGAAATCGAGTGCGTCGCGGTCCTGTAAGAGACGCGGGTCACGGAAAGATTGAGAAAGGCAGCAGGCGGAATCCGGACAGCCGGTACCGTCTGCTGTCTTTTTGGAAAAGAAAAAGAAGAGCGCTCCGAAATTGGTCAAATGCATAGAAGTTTTGTTCGATTTTTTTCAGTTTTGATGTCTCCGGCGATTGAAAACTTTGCGGAAATGTGGTAAACTATTGAAAGATGTTGCCAATCATTTGTTTGCGCGGAAAGGATGCAGTATGGAGGAGAAGCGAAGTTTTCAGCTGGTGTCGCCGTACCAGCCCACGGGGGATCAGCCTGCGGCGATCCGGAGCCTGTCGGAAGGGGTCCGGAAGGGGCTCCGGGAACAGACGCTGCTGGGTGTGACCGGCTCTGGCAAGACCTTTACCATGGCGAATATCATCGCCGACGTTCAAAAGCCGACCCTGGTCCTGGCCCACAACAAAACCCTGGCGGCGCAGCTCTGTTCTGAGTTCCGGGAATTTTTCCCAAACAATGCAGTGGAGTATTTTGTGTCCTATTACGACTACTATCAGCCGGAAGCGTACATTCCGGGGACGGACACCTACATTGAAAAGGATTCCGCCATCAACGATGAGATTGATAAGCTCCGCCATTCGGCCACCTGTGCCCTGGGGGAGCGGAATGACGTCATCATCGTGGCCAGCGTCAGCTGCATCTATTCCCTGGGCGCTCCGGAAGACTACCGGAGCATGGTCGTCTCTCTGCGGCCGGGGATGCGGATGGAGCGGGATGAGCTGCTCCACCAGCTGGTGGACCGGCAGTATGACCGCAACGATATCAATTTCGTCCGGGGAAAGTTCCGGGTCCGGGGGGATGTGGTGGAGATTTTCCCAGCGGGCAGCGGAGAAATTGCCGTTCGGGTGGAATTTTTCGGGGATGAGATCGACCGGATCTCTGAGATCAACCCCCTGACCGGCGCGGTGCAGGCGGTGATGAGCCATGTGATGATCTATCCGGCTTCCCATTTTATCACGCCCCCTGGCAAACTTCACGCAGCGGTGGAGGAGATTGAGGCGGAGCTAGAGGAACGGATCCGATATTTCCGGGACCGGGATATGCTGCTGGAGGCCCAGCGCATCGAGCAGCGGACCCGTTACGATATGGAAATGCTGGAGGAGATCGGATTCTGCAAAGGCATCGAGAACTATTCCCGTATCCTCTCCGGTCGGGCGCCAGGAAGCACGCCGTACACCCTTCTCGACCACTTTCCCAAAGATTATCTGTTGTTCATCGATGAATCCCATGTCACCGTTCCGCAGG
>CAKXAF010000157.1:2015-6563 GCA_934869045.1 uncultured Nitrososphaerota archaeon
CTGGTGGACTACGGTTTCCGGCTGCCGTCAGCCTTTGACAACCGGCCGCTGAACTTTGAGGAGTTCAACGGAAAGCTGAACCAGGTGATCTATGTCTCCGCGACCCCGGCTCTGTACGAGCGGGAGCGGAGCGCCAACATTGCGGAACAGGTCATCCGGCCCACTGGTCTGGTGGATCCGGAAGTGGTGGTCAAGCCGGTGGAGGGACAGATCGAGGATCTGCTCAGCGAGATCAATGAGCGGACGGAAAAGAAGGAACGGGTGCTAGTCACGACCTTGACCAAGAAGATGGCAGAGGATCTGACTGACTACCTCAAGGGCATGGGGGTTAAGGTTCGGTACATGCATCACGACATTGACACCATGGAGCGGATGGAGATTATAAGGGATCTGCGGCTGGGCGTCTTTGATGTGCTGGTGGGCATCAACCTCCTGCGGGAGGGGCTGGACATTCCGGAGGTGAGCCTGGTGGCCATCCTGGATGCGGACAAAGAAGGATTCCTCCGGTCGGAGACCTCCCTGATCCAGACCATCGGACGCGCCGCCCGGAACGCCGGGGGACAGGTCATCATGTATGCGGACAGCGTCACCGATTCCATGGAGCGGGCGCTTCGGGAGACCAACCGGAGGCGGGAGATCCAGATGGCATACAACGAAGAACACGGCATCACTCCCAAAACCATTGTGAAATCTGTGGCGGAGATTATCGAGATTTCCGCAAAGGATACCATCGATAAAAAGGGGAAACGTCTTTCCCGGATGGAGAAAGAGCGGCTGATCAAGGCCTACGCCGCTGAGATGAAGGAAGCGGCGAAGCTGTTGGAATTCGAGCAGGCCGCTTTCCTGCGGGACAAGATCAAGAAGCTCCAGGACGAGCTGGACGGCAGAAAACAGTGACAGGGAGGCGGAAAAATGGCGCCGGAATGCGTCTTTGCCCCGGCTTACAGTACGGGACATTATAAATATGTGATCATACTTGCCAGGGAGAACGGAAAATTCCTCTGGTGCAGGCAGAAGGGGAAATCCACATGGGAGATGCCGGGCGGGCACGTGGAACCGGGGGAAACGCCGGAACAGGCTGCCCACAGGGAACTCTTTGAGGAAACCGGCGCAGTGGGATACACATTAAGGCCGCTGTTTGACTGCTGTGCAGGCGGCGATGCGGCTGTGGTATATCTGGCGGAAGTCACGGAGCGGGCTGCCCTTCCGGAAAGCGAGATGGCGGAAGTGCGCCCTGGGGATACCATTCCCGGCGAATGGAGCTGGCCGCTGATCCAGCCAAAGATCCTGCAGCATTACCGGGAACTGTTTGAAAGGGAAAAGCCGGAATTTCTGTATCACGGAAGCCCGGAGCGGGTAGAACGGCTGGAACCCCGGACGGCCTGCGGGCTGCCGGAGGAAAGCGGTACTGAGACGGGGGTTTATGCCTACGCATCGCCGGAGGCCTGCGTGCCGTTTGCATTGCGGTATCTTCCGGATGAAAAGGGAAACCTGTCCATCCGGATCGACGACCGCACCCATCAGGTCACAGTGTCTGCTGGGATGGTGGACTGGAACTGGGACGGGTGGATCTACCGGCTGCCGCCGGACAGTTTTGTCCGTCTGGACGAGATGCAGTGGATTTCCAGAGAACCGGTGGCGCCACTGGAAGCCGTTCCGGTGAGGGCGGAGGACTGCCGGGAGATGGTGGAGGAATCCCACGCCGGGAACGAAAGCTGATTCCGCAGGAAACTTTTAACGAATATCTGGAAAGCCGCGAACTTCAGAAAGGAACCAAAATTATGCCAATGGATAAACTCGTCGTCAAAGGGGCGAGAGAGCACAACCTGAAAAATATTGATGTGACCATTCCAAGAGATCAGCTGGTGGTCTTTACCGGGCTGTCCGGGTCGGGAAAATCCTCCCTGGCTTTCGATACCATTTATGCGGACGGGCAGCGGCGGTATGTGGAAAGTCTTTCCTCCTATGCGCGGATGTTCCTGGGGCAGATGGAGAAGCCCGACGTGGACTCCATTGAGGGGCTTTCACCGGCGATTTCCATTGATCAGAAAACCACCTCCAAGAACCCCCGGTCCACGGTGGGAACGGTGACGGAGATTTATGACTATCTGCGGCTGCTGTATGCCCGCATCGGCGTACCCCACTGCCCGGTCTGCGGACGGGAGATCAAGCAGCAGACGGTGGACCAGATTGTCGACCAGATTCTGGCCCTGCCGGAGCGGACTCGGGTACAGATCCTGGCGCCAGTGATCCGGGGACGCAAGGGCGAGCACGTCAAGGAGTTCGAAAACGCCCGGAAAAGCGGCTTTGTCCGGGTTCGGGCCGACGGGATCCTATACGATCTCTCTGAGGAGATCAAGCTGGAAAAAAATAAAAAGCACAACATCGAAATCGTGGTGGACCGGCTGGCGGTCAGCGGTACCATCAAATCCCGGCTTACCGACTCCCTGGAGACGGCGCTGCGGCTGTCCGGGGGGCTGGTCATTGCCGACGTAACGGACGGGGAGGAGATGGTTTTCTCCCAGAACTATGCCTGCCCGGAGCATGGGGTCTCCATCGGCGAGCTGGAGCCGCGAATGTTTTCCTTCAACAACCCCATGGGAGCCTGTCCCACCTGTACCGGGCTGGGGACGTTCATGAAGGTGGACCCCGACATGGTGATCCCCAACCGGAATCTCTCCATCCGGGGCGGGGCCATCAAGGCCAGCGGCTGGTATATCGGGGACAGCGGCACCATCGCCCAGATGTACTATGAGGCGTTGGCCAAGCACTACGGATTTTCACTGGACGCGCCGGTGAAGGAGCTGACCAAGAAGCAGCTGGACGCGGTGCTTTACGGCACCAAGGGGGAGCGGCTCCGGATGGTTCGGAAAAACGAATACGGCACCGGGACCTATGAAACGGAATTCGAGGGAATTGTCAACAATCTGGAGCGGAGGTTCCGGGAGACCCAATCCAGCTATGTCCGGGACGAAATCACCCAGGTGATGAGTGCGGTGCCCTGTCCGGACTGCCATGGGGAACGGCTGAAGGCGGAGTATCTGGCAGTGACCGTCGGGGGGAAGAACATCAGCGAGTTCTGCCGGATGTCCGTCACCGACGCCCTGCGGTTTGTGGAGGAGCTGACCCTTTCGGAGCGGGAGGCCATGATCGGGGCGCAGATTCTGAAGGAAATCAAGTCGAGGCTGGGCTTTTTGCAGAGCGTAGGGCTGGAGTACCTGACCCTTTCCCGGGCGTCTGCCACCCTTTCCGGCGGCGAGAGCCAGCGCATCCGGCTGGCGACCCAGATCGGGTCCAGCCTGGTGGGGGTGCTGTATATTCTGGACGAGCCCAGTATCGGGCTACACCAGCGGGACAACGATAAGCTGCTGGCGACGCTCCAGAGGCTGCGGGATATCGGCAACACCCTGATCGTGGTGGAACATGACGAGGACACCATGCGGGCGGCCGACTACATCGTGGACGTGGGGCCGGGGGCCGGCGTTCACGGGGGCGAGATCGTCTGCGCCGGAACACCGGAGGAGATCATGGCGTGCAAGGAATCTGTGACAGGACAGTATCTGTCAGGCGCGCGGAAGGTGCCGGTTCCGGAAGCCCGCAGGGAGGGAAACGGCGGGTTCCTGACGATTCGCGGGGCCCGGGAGAATAACCTGAAGAACATCAACATCCGGATCCCCTTGGGGACTTTCACCTGCGTATCCGGCGTATCCGGCTCCGGGAAATCTTCTCTGGTTAACGAGATCCTCCACAAGACCCTGGCAGTGGAGCTCAACGGTTCCAAGCAGAAGCCGGGGGCCTGCGACGGAATCGACGGCGTGGAGCTGCTGGACAAGGTCATCGACATCGATCAATCTCCCATCGGCCGTACGCCGCGGTCCAATCCAGCCACCTATACCGGAGTGTTCACCGATATTCGGGAACTGTTCGCTCAGACCGCCGACGCCAAGATGCGGGGCTACGGCAGCGGGCGGTTTTCCTTCAACGTCCGGGGCGGGCGCTGCGAGGCCTGCGAGGGCGATGGTATCATCAAAATCGAGATGCACTTCCTGCCGGACGTATTTGTCCCCTGCGAGGTCTGCAAAGGGCGGCGCTATAACCGGGAGACCCTGGAAGTCAAATACAAAGGGAAGAGCATTTACGATGTACTGGAGATGACTGTGGAGGAAGCCATGGGCTTTTTCGACAGCCTGCCGCGCATCCAGCGAAAAATTGCCACGCTGTTTGAGGTGGGTTTGGGGTATATCAAGCTGGGGCAGCCGGCAACTACCCTTTCCGGCGGCGAGGCACAGAGGGTCAAGCTGGCTACGGAGCTTTCCCGACGCAGTACAGGCAAGACCATCTACATTCTGGATGAGCCCACCACCGGGCTGCACACCTACGATGTGCAGAAGCTTATCGAGGTCCTGCAGAAGCTGGTGGACGCTGGGAATACCGTTGTGGTTATCGAACACAATCTGGATGTCCTCAAAACCGCTGACTGGATTATCGACCTGGGACCGGAGGGAGGAGACCGGGGCGGGACCGTGGTAGCGGAGGGTACGCCGGAGG
>CAKXAF010000158.1 GCA_934869045.1 uncultured Nitrososphaerota archaeon
CTGTTAAGCTGTTAAATCCATTTGTTATGCAGAGGAAAACTGTATGGGATAATTATCAAGCTGCCGAAGCATTGGAATTGATATTAGAAAAGAATCAATTGCCCATCATTCCGGCTTTAATCTGTAACGGTCAAAAAATGCAGAATATAGATGGTCAATTGTTTTATTTGTATCAATGGTATGCCGGTCATGCGCTAAAGCCTAAAGAAATAAGCGGAACTCATTGTGCTAAAATCGGAGGATTACTTGCTCAAATTCATAAATTAGATAGAAAAGGCTCGAATGTCATTCCTAAAGAACTTCATATTGATTGGGATTTTTATATCACACGGTTGTCGAAGGAAAATGAAGAACTTTATGGTATGCTGAATGATAACCGAGTACTGCTTTATGAAAGCCAGGAAAAGGGAAATGTTGCTTTGGCAAAACTGCCGCCGGTTTTATCCATTTGCCATAATGATATGGATAGCAAAAATGTATTATGGATTGGATCGGATTGCCGCATCATTGATTTGGAATGCCTTTCATATGCGAACTCATTCATGGAGTTATATGAAACCTCCCTATGTTGGTCCGGATATGAAGAATGCGATCTTGATTACAATTTGCTTTCTGTTTTTATAAACTCCTATGCTAAAATGGGGGGACAGCTTCCAATGGACTGGGAGACCATTTATGACGGCAGCTGTGGCAGATTAGAGTGGCTGGAGTATAATGTTAAACGTTCATTGGGGATAGAATGTTCTCGGGAAGAAGTGGAAGTGGGGATTTCTGAAGTAAAAAATACAATCAAACACATAGTTTATTATCATGACGCTAAAAGTAATATTATAAATTCTCTGGAGAATGTAAGCAGAAATTTTTAGAAGTGAAGATGAAAATCGGAGAATTCAGGCCAAGCAATCGCAAAAGTTAGGTGCACTGCTTTGGCATTGTTTAAAAAATGCCTCAATAATATAACGCAGCAGTATAATGTCCTTGCAAAATTTTAAAAGGCCCTATATAATAAGAATCAATACGCATGCGATTTCAAGAGGGGGGTTACATTGTATCGTGTCATAATTGTAGATGACGAGCCATGGTCGGTAATCGGAATACAAAAGACCTTTGCTTGGAAAGAGAACGGATTTGAAGTGGTTGGCATTGCAAATGACGCCTATGAAGCCTTGGATAAAATTGCAAAACTGCACCCTGACCTGGTGCTTACGGATATTCGGATGCCGGAAATGAGCGGTCTTGAGTTAATTGAGAACGTGAAAGCACGGGGTTTTGCCTGTCAATTTGTCATTCTCAGTGGATTTGGAGAATTTGCTTACGCCCAGCAGGCGCTGCGTTATAATGTTTTGGATTATGTCATTAAGCCTATTTCTTTTAAAGAGGCGGACCAGATGCTGAAGAAGGTGCGCTGTTTTTTGGATCAGCAAACCGCTGAGGAGGATTTTCAAATTTTTGAGCAGTTGGGGATACAACCCGGCCTGTTCGAAAAGGTCTGCCGCTGTCGAGGCGTCTCGCTGGCTCCCGAAAACCTGACGGTTACGGCGGCGTGGGGCACAGGCCTTTCCCCCGATGATATTGGAGGTGTTGAAGAGGACGCCGTCCTCTTTCTGAAGAGCAGTATCCGCAATGGAATGCCCGTATACTTAATTTTTCATAATAAGCCGCTCCAGCTGGGAAAGGGCATCATTGGCGGCTCTTCACGAGTCTGCAGAGCCGAATCCAATCTCCACACCGCTGTCAAAGAGGCATTGCTGGCACTTCATACGGCTCTTTTTTTGGAATATCCAACTTATTCATTTGCGGTCAATGGGCAGATGCGCTGTTTAGCCCGATTTGAGTTGGTGCTCAATCATTTTACCAAACGGATTCGGGAAGGCGGGGATGCACGGATGGCATTCCTGCAGGAATTGCCTGAAGTTTTTGTGAAGGAGAATTTTGATCTCAGAGATGCGGTCCAGCTGCTGAATCACGCTTTTCTATTGGCAGGAGAAAAGAATTCCGGCGTCTTTTGGGATACGGATTCGCTTTTGTCTGAATTTACATATTTTCGGAATGCCTGCGGCTTTTTAAGCAATCTGTTTGAAAAGGGAAAATGCGCCGTTTCTGAAGGCGTTAATGAAGGCTTCCGGCACCTTTTGGATTATGTCAACCAACATTATACAGATCCGTTATCGCTCAGTACCTTGGCAGCCGAGTATTATCTAAACTTCAGTTATACAAGCAGCCTATTTAAAAAGACAACGGGTCAGACCTTTTCAGACTATCTGACAGAACTGCGGATGAAACGGGCAAAGGAACTGCTGGCGGATCCTTCGGCGTCGATTTCCGAGGTGAGCACCCAATGCGGATATGAGGACAGTTATTATTTCAGCAAGGTATTTAAGAAACGGTATGGTGTAACACCGTCAGCCTATCGTGCCGCTCAGTAACCACAGTTGGCGGGTAAGCCGCTCCGCCGGAAATGGGGGATGTCCATGAAACGGTTATCCAAGCGCAGGTTTTTCTTCCGCAATGTCAAATTAAAAAATTTGGTGATCCTTCTGGCTGCGATTGAGGTTGCTGCGGTGATTGCAATTTTATCTGCCACCTATATGCAGCAATATCGAACAGCTAATGCGGTGGCATCCCAAAGTACCCATAATGCTCTGCAGCAGGTGCAGAGTAATTTGCAGTATAATATGGATCAGATTCAAAATGCAGCGAATTTGATTAGCTATAATACCTATGTGTCGAAGTTCCTGTTGGCTGCTGATATTTCTGAGCGGCGGGAAATGAGCGGTTCCGTCTTAAGCCTTTTAAATAACACCGAAAAGCTGAACGAGAATATTTTTCAGATACTTCTGCTGGACAGGCAGGCCAACCTCCTTAGTTCCAATGGTTCCGTATACAGCGTGAACAGCGGATTGGGATACTCATACTATTCGATGGTTGATCCAGCGATGCTTACCGACCCTTTGCTGACTGAGAGCTACGCTGATGGCACGCTGCAGCTCGCCAGTCCGCTCAATGTCCGGCTGTACAGTTATACCATTCCCATTTACTCAGTTCTTGCCAGCAGCTCTCTGGAAAAAATCGGACTCTGCGTCTTTGTCCTGCAGGCGGGTCACGTGGAAAAGCTGCTGGAGTCCTTTGAGTTTGCGCCGGGGACCTTGCTGTCGGTGCAGGATTCGGCAGGGGAGTTTGTTTACACAAACGATTCCGCTGCTAAGGAACTTGTACAGAGTTTGGATGGGGAACAGGCAAATGGAAAGTCCGTCAGAATCGACGGCACGCAATATATGGTGGGTCAGACGGTATTTGAGCCTTTGGGCTGGAAGATTACCAGCATAATTTCGCAGAAGGTGCAGGACGCATCTCTTCGCCGCATTTTGACGGTATGGGTGGTGACCTGTTTAGGAGCGACGCTGCTAATCGTTGTGATCGCCACAGCAATCATCCGCAGTATTACCCGCCCGGTTTCCAAAATAGCAGAGTTTACCTCCCGTAATCAATGGAAGGGGGAAGGCAAGCGGCTGGTCATCGATTCTACTAACGAAATCGGCCTGCTAGCTCAAAATATCAACCAAATGCTAGACGAAATACGGCAGGCAAACGAAGAGGTTTTGATTGCCAACACCCGTCTTTATGAAGCGCAGCTTAGCCAGAAGCAGACGGAACTTTGCGCGCTGCAAAGTCAGATTAATCCGCATTTTCTCTACAATACGCTGGACTGCATTCGTTCCATCGCGCTGGTGGGCGGTATCCAGGAGATCGCCACCATTTCGGAAGCCATGTCTCATATTTTTCGCTACAGCATTAAGGCGGATGATATTGTCGTTGCGGAGCAGGAGCTAAAATGCGTCAAAGCGTATATGGAAATTATGCAAACCCGTTTTCCCAACAAACTGACATTTGAAATGGATATTGATCCGGAGGCCGCCAGACAGACGATTCCTAAAATGATCCTTCAGCCCATTGTAGAAAACGCCGTTTATCATGGACTAGAGGCCAAACGCGGGACTGGAACGCTCCGTCTCTGCGGGCGGCTGATCGAAGAGTCCGTGCTCTGCTTCGAGGTGACGGATGATGGTGTGGGCATGGAGCCGGAAACCGTGGGAAGGCTGAATCGGGAGTTATCCGAGATGTCCGGTTCCCCCTTTCAGGAGACCAACCGGCGCAGCATTGGTTTGCGCAATATCATGGGGCGGCTACGGCTGGTTTATGGAGAACGATGCGGCATGCGGGTAATCAGCAAACGCAACATTTGTACGACCATTCGTCTTTATATGGAAATATCGCCAAGATCAAAATAGCATTATCCAAAATTTTTACCAATTCAGATAAAAAATCAAAAGTTAGTCCATTCCTCCGCCCACCCTGTTTCGATATAATAGAGACAGAAGACAGAAGGAGGGCGTCGGAATGGTAAAGAACGCGTCACGATCAGTCCATTGGAAGCAGACAGCACTGAAGTTTAAGGAATATCGTTTTATTTTGCTTCTGATTCTTCCCGGGCTGATTTTTTTTGCTATTTTTTCGTATATTCCCATGTATGGCGCGCAGCTGGCGTTTAAGGAATACATTTACTCGGAAGGTATTTGGGGCAGTCCTTTTGTGGGACTGCAAAATTTTCGTTACGCCATGGCAGATCAACAGTTCTGGTGGTCCTGCCGCAATACGATTATCATTAGCTTCTGTCGTCTGATTTTTGTATTTCCGGTTCCAATCATTCTTTCCTTGCTGCTGAACGAATTGTCGGGCGGAGCGTATAAGCGAATCCTGCAGACCATATTCACGTTTCCACACTTTCTCTCTTGGATTGTTATCGGCGGTATAATGGTGAATATGTTCAGCTCTAATGGAGCCGTGAACAATCTGATCGCAGTATTGGGAGGAGAGCGGGTCCAGTTTCTGGCTGCACCGGAGAAGTTCCGCCCGATGGTTTACCTCACGGATATCTGGAAGGAATCCGGATGGTCTTGCATTATTTACCTAGCGGCAATTACAGGGATCAGCCCGGAATATTATGAGGCCTCTACGGTGGACGGAGCGAACCGGTTCCATAAGGTTTTATACATCACGCTTCCAGGCATCGCTTCCACTATTTCGGTTCTGCTGATCCTTAGTATTGGAAATATCATGAACGGCGGCTTTGACCAGATCTTCAATCTCTATAATCCTGCTGTTTATGAAACCGGCGATATCATTGACACCTACATTTACCGTACCACTTTCCAGACGGGCGGCGATTTCGGAATCAGTACGGCGGTGGGGTTGTTCAAATCCGTAATCAACTTGCTCCTGCTCACGATTGCCAATACGGTGTCACGGCGGGTGACAGGCAGCAGTTTGTACTAGGAAGGGGGGATGCGTAATGAGCAGAACAAATATCCAAAAAAAGTGGCGGATTTCCCTGCCGGATTTTATCATCGGCATGATCCTCTTTCTCTGGATGCTGATTATCCTGTACCCGTTTTATAACAGCGTGATGATTTCTCTGGTCACACAGAAGGAATACTTGATGTCTGATTTCCTGATTTTCCCAAAAAATATCACGTGGGATGCATACAAATTCGTTTTCACATCCGATTCACTCTTCGATGGATTTAAAGTGACCGGCATTGTCGTGGTGGTCGGTACAATATACTGTATGCTGCTGACCACGGCGCTGGCTTATGGGCTGACTAAAAAATTCCCCGGCCACAAAGTGGTGATGCAGCTGATTATCTTCACGATGTATTTTTCGGGTGGAATGGTTCCGTCCTACATTCTGACCAGCAAGCTGGGGCTGATCGACAAAATCGGCGTATTGATTATCCCTGCGGGTATCAGTACATTTTATCTCATTGTAATCAAAAATTTCTTTCAAAGCCTTCCGGCAGATTTGGAAGAAGCCGCCAAAATTGACGGCGCAAACGACATTATCATCTTTTTTAAGATTATTCTTCCACTATCTTTGCCGATATTGGCAACGTTTGGGCTTTTCTATGCCGTGGACCATTGGAACAGCTGGTTCTCGGGGATGATGTACATTAAATCGGCAGATAAACGTCCGCTACAGCTGGTTTTGAAAAACATTCTGGCCACCATAGATTCTGTAAGGAATCCCGCTGCCGCGCAAAGTGGTCTGAAAGCCAAAGTGTTTGGGGACGGCGTCAAGATGGCATCGGTTATTATTACCATGCTGCCGGTTATGGCGATTTACCCATTTTTACAGAAGTACTTTATGAAGGGGATCCTTCTGGGAGCAATCAAGTCATAAAGCATTCCATTTCAAAAAAGGAGAGAGATCAAATGAAGCGAATTCTTACTGCGATTCTGGCAAGCTGCATGACCCTTTCGATGCTGGCAAGCTGCGGCGGCAGCTCAGAACCCTCCAGCAGCACGGGAAACAGTGCTCCGGTTACAGCCGGGAGCTCTGATAATTCCGGAAACGCTGGCGGGGAAACCGATCCATACGCGGAGAAGATCACCATTACGGCGGCAGGTCCCAACTTTGATGGCGTTGATCCGGAAACAAATGAGTTTTGGAAGGCAATTTGCGAACGGTTCAATAT
>CAKXAF010000159.1:0-613 GCA_934869045.1 uncultured Nitrososphaerota archaeon
TGAATTTTTCAAAGCCCTGTCTGATTCCAGCCGCTTAAAGATTATTGCGGCGCTGCTAACCGGTGAGTTGTGCGTCTGCGATCTGTGTGAAATCGTCGGCCTTTCCCAGTCCGCTGTTTCCCACCAGCTTCGCGTACTCCGCGCTGGACGGATCGTAAAATTCCGAAAAGACGGAAAGCAAGTTTATTACTCGATTGACGACCACCATATTGCCGAAATCATCCAAACAACGATTTTCCATTTACGGGAATCGAATTGATGTCAACAAAGAGGAGGATCCGTTATGAACGACCATGACAACCATCGCGAACTGTGCGATCCAAAGGAGGAACAGGGCCACTGCCGCGGACGCCACGAACATCACAATGCCTGCAGCTGCGGGCATGAACACGAGCATCATCATGGCCGCAAAAAAGACTGTGAAAATAGCTGTTCCTGCGCTGCGTGCGGCAACGGTGAAAAGGAGACCGGCGGGCAGGAAATCCTCCTGCTCGTTCTTGCCGTTCTTCTGACTGCCGGCTCCTTCCTAGTTCCTGCAGGTATCTTCCGCCTTCTCGTGCAGGCTGCCGCCGCACTTCTGGTAGGCTGGAAAATGTACTGGGAAGGTCTGAAG
>CAKXAF010000159.1:623-6490 GCA_934869045.1 uncultured Nitrososphaerota archaeon
CCTATTCCGGCTTTCGCTGGATGAAATGACGCTGATGACTGTAGCCGTTGTCGCAGCTTTCGCCATTGGCGAGGGATTTGAAGGCGCAATGGTCACCATCCTGTTCCAAATCGGTGAATTTTTTGAAAACCGTGCGGTTCGGAACAGCCGCAAACGAATCGACGCCCTGGTCAGTATCGTTCCGGAAAATGCCAACCGCCTGAACCCTGACGGCAGCGTTACCGAGTTGCCTGCCGCTCAGCTGGAGCCAGGCGACCTGCTTCTGATCCGAGCCGGTGACCGCGTCCCCCTGGATTGTGAAGTCCTGGAGGGGGCTGGAGAAGTAGATACCGCAGCCATTACCGGTGAGAGCATCCCGGTTTCTGTCGCTACCGGCAGTGAGCTTCTCTCCGGCATGATCAACCTGACAGCTGCTTTAAAGTGCCGCGCCACCAAGCGAAGCGCCGATTCTGCCGCCAGCAAAATTGCAGACCTGGTTCGGGAAGCCACACAGGAAAAAAGTCAGACAGAACGCTTTATCACCCGCTTTTCCCGGTGGTATACGCCAGCTGTCGTGGTCCTGGCCGCTCTGCTGGCCGTGCTTCCGCCGCTTTTTGGCGCAGGAGACTTCGGTATTTGGCTGAAACGCGCGCTGATTTTCCTGGTTGCCTCCTGTCCCTGCGCACTGGTAATCTCCATCCCGCTCACCTTTTACAGCGTCATCGGGTCTGCCTCCAAAAAAGGGGCGCTGATAAAAGGCTCCCGCCACGTGGAAACTTTGGCGAAAATCCGAAATGTTGTTTTTGACAAAACCGGCACCCTGACCACCGGAAACCTGTCGGTACAGGAAGTGCGCTCCCTGTCCGCTTTGCCGGAAGAGGAGATCCTCCGCTTGGCCGCTGTCTGTGAAAACGCATCCGCCCATCCCATTGCCAAAGCTGTGACAGCGAAATTCGGGAACCCGCCTTCCCCCGATTCTTCGGAGGAGATCTCCGGAAAAGGCGTCCGGGCGATAATCAGAGGCAAAACCTACCTCTGCGGCTCGGCCCGCCTCCTTAAAGAGGAAGGGATTTCCCTGGACGGCGCCCCGGAATCCGGTCTTTATCTGGCTGATGAAACAGCGCTTCTGGGATACATCCAGGTCGGCGACACCGTAAAGCCGGAAGCGAAGGAGACCCTTCAAGAGCTGAAAGCACTGGGCGTTGCCCGGACCATCATGCTGACCGGAGATCGTGCCCAGGCCGCAGAGGCAGTTCGCACACAGCTTGGTGTGGATGAGGCCCGCAGCAACCTTCTGCCCCAGGATAAGGTAACCGCCCTCCGCACCGTCCGGGAAACGGGACTCACCGCTTTTGTCGGAGATGGCATCAACGACGGACCGGTACTGGCGGCAGCCGACATCGGCATTGCCATGGGAATGGGCAGTGATCTCGCCACTCAGACCGCCGACATTGTCCTTCCCGGCAACCGCCTTACCAGCATTCCGGCGGCCATCCGGGCCTGCCGCAAGGGTATGCGGATCGCCTCACAGAATATCACCTTTATCCTGATTATCAAGGCTGCAGTGTTGATTCTCGGCGCATTGGGATACGCCCCTATGTGGGCCGCCGTTTTCGCAGACGTCGGGACCGCTCTTCTGGCCGTTCTCAACGCCATGCGCGTAACCCGCACGGACTAATCTAAAAACAAATCCCCGTCAGCGTCAGCCGTTGGCGGGGATTTATTTTCAGCGCATATTTAAAGCTTTCTTGCCAAGGTCTCAGGGTTGGCCGCATAAAGCAGCGCGTTTTCCCGGGAAATAATTCCTTCTTTATAAAGGCGTAGAAGATCGCCGTCCATGGTCCGCATCCCCTCCGATGCGCCGGAATACAATGCGTTGTCGATCTGATAGCTTTTGGATTCCCGGATCAGGTTGCGGATCGCGCTGTTCATCAGCATGATTTCGAAGGCCGGGACCAGCCCTCCGTCCACTGTCGGGATCAGCTGCTGGGAAACAACGGCTTCCAGCACCATGGAAAGCTGTATCCGCACCTGCTGCTGTTGATCTCCCGGAAAAACGTCAATGATCCGGTCAATGGTCTTTGCCGCGCCGATGGTGTGCAGCGTGGACAGTACCAGCTGGCCAGTCTCCGCGGCGGTCAACGCTGTCTGGATCGTTTCAAAATCCCGCATCTCCCCCAGCAGAATGACGTCCGGCGACTGGCGCAGCGCAGCGCGCAGGGCCTGCACATAGCCCTGCGTATCATGGGAGACCTCCCGCTGGCTGACGATGCTCATCTTGTGGGCGTGCAGGAACTCAATAGGGTCTTCAATAGTGATGATGTGGCTGCGGCGGCTGCGGTTAATCCGGTCGATAATACAAGCCAATGTCGTAGACTTGCCGCTTCCGGCGGAGCCGGTAATCAGGACGAGGCCCTTTTTCTTTTGAGAAAGGCCTGTAACCGTTTCGGGGATATGCAGGCTCCGGGCATCCGGAAGGTTAAAATAAACGACGCGCAGCACGGCGGCCAGTGAATTCCGCTGTTTATATGCGTTGCAGCGGAAGCGCCCCAGCCCTTTGATGGAAAAAGAAAAATCGTCATCCCCGAAATGTATCAGCGCGTCAATATTCCGGCTGCCTTCCAGCGCGTAAATCTGCCGGATCAAATCGGATGTGGTATCCGGCATGAGCCTTTCTTCATCCACTGGCATAATGACATCATTGATTTTATAGGAAAGCGGAAATCCGGATACGATAAAAATATCCGACGCCTTCTGCTCCACTGCCCGCTGCAGGGCCTCCTCAATATCGGTCACGTACACTTCCCCCTTGGGCCGTTATGATACTCATCGTTAACTGCCTTCCCAAACGTCCAGAAATTCGTCCTCCCAAATGCCCGTGTTCTCAACACTCCGAGCCGTTACCGTATAGCGGCTGTCTGCGCCCACCGGATTCACGCGGAAGGAGAGACGGTACACGCGATCCTCGCCCACGGAAAAATCCGCGGTCCCGGAAAGGCCTCCTCCATCCAAGGATATCGAAATCCCCTCTGTGGAAAGTGCAGCCGCCGCTTCCTCCATATAGTTTTCCGGCGCAGCCGCCAAGACCTCTGCCAAAATCCCGTCAACCTGCGCCAGCGTCTCCTCAGCTTGAACATCCGCCGCATAATAGGCTGCGGTTCCAGCCAGAGCTTTTTCTGTCAGCCGCTGATCCGCGCGCGCCGTGGAAAAAGACAGGACTGCAAACACTGTTAAACATAATACCACAAAAATCATTAAAATTGAAGAGGTTCCGACCCCAAAATGGAAATTTCCCTTTTGTTTCACGGCGTCTTCTCCCCTTCAGAAAAATATTTTGCGGTATGCAGCACGTAGAGCTCCCCACCGGAAACCTCTTCCAAGCGGATCTCATACCGGCAAAGCACACCAGCCGGGTATGTTTCGCTTTCCGCAGAAACCACCATCCGAAAATGGGGAGCCTCCTGATCTGGCTGCCAGTCCTCCCCATAGAGCACCTCGAAAGAACCGTTCTCCGTCAACCGGCTGCCCGGAAAGGAAATATCCGCATTGTCTGCCGCAGCAATCTGTTCCGCCGCTGATGCCGCCGCCAGCATCGCTCCATTTTGGCTGGTATTTTTTTGACTCTGCCGGCTGCCCGCAGCAAACAGCCGCAGCGTCACTGCTGCAGCCAAAGCGAAAAACAAAATCACCACCGTCAGTTCCCAAAAAAAGGCCTGCGGCTTCCCTGTCTGCTTCATAGCTCCTCCCGGAATGTTTCAATCATTTCTCCGCGCTTCGAATGGCTACCTGAAGATCCCGGCATTCTCCGCCGGTGGTTTCCGCTTCGAAAAAGATCAGCCGCCCCTCCCGTTCCATTTCAAATAGTTTCATTTGAGCAATTTTTTCACCATCCGCCAAATCAAAGCCCGTATTGCCTTCCACTGTGGCGAATTCCCGCAGCCACCCATCGTAATAGTACATGCAGGTAAGGTAGACATCGCCGTCAATGGTTTCCGTAAAGCAGAGCAGATCCGTCCCATCCGGCGCAGCTGCCAGCGTAACCGCCCCCGCCTCGTCACCGGCATGAATCCGGTTAGCGACATAAGAAAGAGCCGAACGGAGCGCGTTGCTTTCTTCCATACCTCCTACGATCCGGCGATAGGCTTTCGCGCCCAGCAGGGTCAGCATCATGGCAGACAGCCCAAAAACCGCAAACACCAGCAGAACGGAAAGCGTCTCCAGCGCCTGTCCCCGCCGCATTTTCATCGTGCTCCCTCCCCTGGCTACTCCTTCCAAACCGTCGTATCCAATTTTGTACGCCCGCCCTTTGGTACGACCTCAATATAGGGCAGGAGATTGGAACCAACAACGTCATAGGTGACCACAAATTTCTGCGTATCCACCTGTACGCCGTAATGCTCGATCAAATAGCCCAAATTCTGGGGGTAGCTTCCTTCGATGGCATAGCAATTGACTGCCGCCCGACGGATCGCCTCTTCTGTCATCCGGAACTGTTCCGCATCAGCGCCTTTCCCAACGTTTCCGAAAGCCGCCCAAAATATTCCCAGCAGTGCTGCCATCCCCGCCGCGGATAGGAGGGTCCGTCCCCCTGAACGCCGATTTTCCCGATACAGGCGCATGCTTTCCCCTCCTTATCCGATTGCGGACATAATACCCAGCAGAGGCAGCATAACCGAAAGCAGGATTGCCCCGATCACAACGCTTAAAATGCCGACCATCACGGGCTCAATGATCCCGACAGCGGTCTGGATCGCATCATCAGTCTCCCCTTCATAAATGACAGCCAGCTTCTCCATAACTTCATCCAGCGCTCCGGTACGGAACCCAATCCCGACCATCCGCGCATGCAGTCCCGGAAAAACCCCCTCTGCCAAAATAGCGTCCGCCAGGGATTCCCCGTCCTGCATCCGGTCTTGAACCCTCCTGACCTTGCCCGATACCACCGGGTCCGGAAGGATGGAGGGAATTAGCTCCAGGGCTTCCTCTGTGTGGTATCCGCTGGAGAGCAGCATGGAGAGCACCGAGGCAAAACGGGAGGCTGAAATTTTCTGGGAAAGCTTCCGGCTTGGTCCAAACCCGGCAAATATCCCCGAAAAAAACTGCCGTCCCTTTTCCAAACGGGACAAAAGCAGCGCGGCTGCCGCTAAAAAGATCACCAGACAAAGGAATACCAAAGCCCCAATGCCAAAGCCGGAGCCCAGTTTCAGAATTGCCCCTCCGGCGCCGGACGTACCAGTACCCAAGCTCTCAAAAACAGTCCGAAAAATGGGCAGCACCTTGATAACCAGTACCGCAATGACCGCTGTCATTAACAGAACGGAAATCATAGGGTACAGCACCGCGCTCCGGATCTGCTTTTTCAGCTGGGCGTCCCGGTCGTAATACCCCCCAAGGGACGCCATCACATCCTCTAGCTTCCCGGCCTTTTCACCAATTTCGACCATATGGACCATATATTCCGGAAAAACGCCAGCTTCATCCAGAGCAATGCTGAAAGAACCGGTATCCAGATACTGGCCCTCCAGTCCGCCGATGACCCTGCGCCCATCCTCCGGCAGACTCTCGGCAATCGCGGTGAGCCCGTCCTGAAGCGGAATCGCAGATTTCAAAATCAACGTAACCTGCATGCAAAACAGAGAAATATCCTCTGAAGAAAGCCGTCCCGGACGTTTGGCCGCCTTCTGCTTCATATGTATCACAAAACTTGGCGGCCGGCCAGCGGCAGCCAAGTTCGTACTCCTTTTTTAATAAATCCGCAGCGCAGTATAATTCTCGCCGTTTCCGATAAAATCTTCGATATTCTGATTACCCGAGGCGCCAAAGGTCGCGTCCATCCGCTCCCATTTATTTCCGGAAAAATACAGGCGTACCGTAACCCAGCCCACCCC
>CAKXAF010000160.1 GCA_934869045.1 uncultured Nitrososphaerota archaeon
TGCTGACGGACGGTCAAGACTGCTGGAAAAGCCGAAAAAGAAGAATCTCCGGCACCTACGGGCGACGGGAATGGTTCTGGAGCCGGAACGAGTACAAACGAACAGACAATTGAAAGCCGCTTTGCGTGCAGCATTTGCAGAGGAGGGAAACTCTTGTCCAAAGATGATGTAATCGAGATTGAGGGCGTTGTGGTGGATTCGCTGCCAAACGCGACATTTAAGGTAGAGCTTCCGAATGGACATACCATTCTGGCGCATATATCGGGGAAGCTGCGGATGAATTTTATCCGAATCCTTCCCGGTGATAAGGTGACCGTCGAGATGTCGCCTTATGACCTGACTAAGGGACGCATTACCTGGCGTTCGAAATAATCCCCGTTCAACTGCCTGGTGCGGGAAACCGCCCAGGACCCGGTCCCCTTGCGGGACCCACGTACAAGGAGGGAAACCACGTGAAAGTAAGACCTTCTGTTAAGCCCATCTGCGAAAAGTGCAAAGTGATCAAGCGCAAAGGCAAGGTCATGGTAATCTGTGACAACCCCAAGCACAAACAGCGCCAGGGCTGAGAAACGCTTGACGTTCAACACTCAAACACTTAAACACAGCGGAACCGCGAGGTTTCGTATTGGAGGTGCAAGTTAATGGCTCGTATCGCTGGTGTAGACCTGCCCCGCGAAAAACGAATCGAGATCGGTCTGACCTATGTCTACGGAATCGGTCAGAAGTCTGCGAGGGACATCCTTGCGGCGACCGGCGTCAACCCTGACATCCGGGTAAAAGACCTCTCCGAGGATGACGCAACAAAGCTCCGTGAATATATCGACAAGCATTACACCGTTGAGGGCGACCTGAGAAGAAACGTCGCTCTGAACATCAAGCGCCTGGTTGAAATCGGCTGCTACCGCGGACTGCGGCATCGCAAAGGCCTGCCTGTCAGAGGACAGCGGACCAAGACCAATGCCCGTACCCGCAAAGGCCCGAAGAAGACCATCGCCAACAAGAAGAAATAAGGAGGGATTTGAAAAATGGCCAAGGCTAATAACGTCAAGAAGGCGGTTGTCCGCAAACGCCGTGAGCGCAAAAATATTGAGCGCGGAGCCGTTCATATTCAATCCACCTTCAACAACACCATCGTCACCATCACCGACACGCAGGGCAACGCGATTTCCTGGGCTTCCGCAGGCGAAATGGGCTTCCGTGGCTCCAAGAAATCCACTCCCTTTGCCGCGCAGACTGCCGCTGAGAAGGCTGCCAATGCCGCAAAGGAGCACGGCCTCAAGAGCGTTGAGGTTTTCGTCAAGGGTCCCGGCTCCGGCCGTGAGGCTGCCATCCGTGCCTTGCAGGCCTGCGGTCTGGAGGTCAAGATGATCAAGGACGTAACCCCCATCCCTCACAACGGCTGCCGTCCTCCCAAGAGAAGACGTGTCTAATTTTGGTTTGATGATTAGGAGGTGCAATTAAATGGCAAGATATACCGGTGCGGTATGCAGAATGTGCCGCCGCGAAGGACAGAAATTGTTCCTGAAGGGTTCCAAATGCTATTCCGAGCATTGCCCGTTTGTAGCCAGAGGCTACGCCCCCGGACAGCACGGCCAGAACCGTAAAAAGGTTTCTGAGTACGGGCTGCAGCTCCGGGCAAAGCAGACCGCGAGACGTTACTACGGCGTTCTCGAAGGCCAGTTCGCCCACTATTTCGATATTGCCGAGCGGAAATCCGGACAGACTGGTGAAAACCTGCTTCGTCTGCTGGAATGCCGTATGGACAACGTGGTTTACCGTCTGGGCCTGGCCAACTCCCGCGCAGAGGCCAGACAGCTGGTTCGTCACAACCACTTTAAGCTCAACGGCAGCAAGGTGAACATCCCCTCCCTGCTTGTCAAGGAAGGCGACGTCATCACCCTGTCGGAAAAATCCCGCCAGAGCGAGAAATTCAAAGCCATTGACGAGAGCTGCGGTTCCCGCCCTGTTCCCATGTGGCTCGATATGAACCGCGAACAGTTTACCGGCAAGGTCGTTCGTATGCCCAACCGCGATGATATCGACCTCGAAGTCGAGGAACACCTGATCGTCGAGTTGTACTCCAAGTAATGCTTGGACAGCCCGGAATCCGAGCCGGACGGTCTGTTCGGTTGGGAGGGGCTTCATTCGGCAAGGGTACGCGATCATCATGTTGCGGCCCTGTCCGCCTTGGCGGGCGGGGATCACGAAACTGCGCAGCCAGCCTGCGGCTGGTGTTAGGAGGGTATTGAATGATAGAGATTGAAAAGCCAGTAATTGAGACGGCTGAGATTAAGTCGGACGGAACGTACGGAAGATTTGTATTGGAGCCTCTTGAGCGCGGCTACGGCACGACGTTGGGCAACAGCCTGCGGCGGGTGCTTCTCTCCTCGCTTCCCGGAGTAGCAGTGACATCGATTAAGATCGATGGCGTTCAACATGAGTTTTCTACGGTACCGGGTGTCAAAGAAGACGTTACCGAAATCGTCCTGAACATGAAGGGACTTATTGCGAAGATCCACGGCGACGCCCCCAAGACCATCCACATTGAGGCGGAAGGCGAGTGTGAAGTCACTGCCGGCGATATCAAGGTGGACTCCGAGGTGGAGATCCTGGACCCGGGTATGCATATCGCCACTCTGGGGCCGGGTGCCAAGCTGTACATGGAGATTGTGATCGACAAGGGACGCGGCTACGTCCCCAGCGAGCGCAACAAGCAGAAGATCCAAAATGTCATCGGAGCGATTCCCGTTGACAGTATTTATACCCCCGTGCTGAAGGTGAACTACACCGTTGAAAACACCCGTGTCGGGCAGATAACCGACTATGACAAGCTCACGATTGAAGTGTGGACAGACGGAACAATTTCGGCGAAGGAAGCTGTATCTCTCGGAGCCAAGGTTCTCACCGAGCATCTTAATCTATTCGTAGATTTGTCGGATGAGGTATACGCGACCGATATTATGGTTGAAAAAGACGACAAGGGCAAAGAAAAAGTCCTGGAGATGACCATTGAGGAGCTTGACTTGTCTGTTCGGTCCTTTAACTGTCTGAAACGCGCCGGGATCAACACGGTAGAAGATTTGATCAACAAGTCCGAGGAAGAGATGATGAAGGTCCGCAACCTCGGCAGAAAATCGCTGGAAGAGGTTATGGCGAAACTGGAAGCCCTGGGCTTCAGCCTCACCCACGATGACGAATAAACAAGGTAAGGAGTGAAATTCATGCCAGGCAGCAGAAAACTGGGAAGAACCTCTGACCATAGAAGTGCAATGCTCCGGGCGATGGTAACCTTCCTGCTGGAAAACGGCAAGATCGAGACCACTGTCACCAGAGCGAAGGAAGTCCGTGCGATGGCCGAGAAGATGATTACCCTCGGCAAGGAGAACACCCTCCACGCGAAACGCCAGGTTTTCGGCTACGTCACCAAAGAGGGCGTATCCAAAAAACTGTTTGACGAAATCGCACCCAAATACGCCGATAAAAACGGCGGCTATACCCGCATTGTGAAGATCGGCCCCCGCCGCGGCGACGCAGCGGAAATGGCCATCATCGAGCTGGTGTAACGTTACCAAGCTCCGTCCGCAGGCCATGCGGACTGCGAAGGGCCCTATGTGGTGAGATATCCGCATAGGGCCCTTCCATCTGCGGAGGTGTACGCCGGGAAGCCTGACGTTTTGCAAAATCCGTGATCTGTTCATAAACCGTTCCTTGATTTCTTCTGACCGGAAGATGTATAATAGAAAGCAATCATACAGGGACAGGAAAAGGGGGAATTCCATGCGGGCGGTAAAAAAGGCAACGGTCCGGGCGCTCTGTCTGGTCTTGGCTGTGCTGATCGTCCTTGGCGCGGTGGGCACCGGATTAGCGGCATTTCTATAATAGGGAAGGAGATGGCGATGAGGCGGTATTCCATTTATTTGCTGGATGCAGATGAAACGCTGTTCGATTTCCGGCGCGCGGAGCGTGAAGCGCTCAGGAAGGTCTTTGCGGCCCACGGCTTCCCCTTTGGGAAAGGGGTGCTGGAGCAGTACCGGGAGATCAACGAAGCGCTTTGGCGCGCTCTGGAGCGCGGGGAAACGACCAAAGATCAGCTTCAGGTTGAACGGTTTGTCCAGCTGTTCCAGCAGATTGGACACACGGCGGACCCGGAACAGATCGGCCGGGAAGAATATCCCGCGGCTCTGGCGGAGGGGAATTTTCTGCTCCCCGATGCCTTGGATGTCTGCCGGGAGCTGTCAAGGACGAGTACGCTTTATCTGACGACCAACGGTATCACCCGGGTGCAGAAGCAGCGGCTGCGGGAGTCGGAGCTGGCTTCGTATATCACGGATATTTTCGTGTCGGAGGAGGCGGGAGCAGCCAAGCCGCAGAAAGCCTACTTCGATTATGTTTTTTTGCAAATCGGGCTGAAAGATCGTTCTCAGGCGCTGATCGTCGGTGACTCTCTCACCTCTGACATCGCAGGGGGAGCCAGTGCCGGCATTGACAGCTGCTGGCTGAACCCGGGGGGCAGGCCCCGCCGCGGCGGAATTGCGCCGGTGTGGGAGATCCGTTCGCTGCGGGAACTTCTTTCCGGCGAGGAAGGCTCTTTCAAGGCTGGACATAATTTCTAACAAAATTCATAAAAAGCGGTTGAAAAGCATCGGGGTTCTGTAGTACAATAGAACCATACCAAACAACCCACAATATCGGAGGAATCTTCATGGCGATTCACGTTAACAGCACCTACCTGAAGGGGTTTCTGGCGGAACACGAATTGGGGGCGCTTTCCGGCGCCGTTAAGGCCGCGCATGAGTCCCTGACCAGCCACACTGGTCTTGGGAACGACTTTTTAGGATGGGTGGAGCTTCCCTCCAATTACGATAAGGAAGAATTTGCACGCATTCAGCAGGCCGCTGAAAAAATTCAGAAGCAGGCGGACATCCTGATCGTGATCGGAATCGGCGGCTCTTATCTCGGCGCCCGGGCGGCCATCGAACTGCTCCAGTCCCCTCTGTATAACAATTTGAAAAAGGATACTCCGGACATTTACTTTGCCGGAAACAGCGTCAGCCCTTCCTACCTTCAAGAACTGCTTTCGATTTGTGAAGGCAAGGATCTGGCAGTGAACGTGATTTCCAAATCCGGCACCACAACGGAGCCTGCGCTGGCATTCCGGGTGTTCAAGTCCCTTTTAGAGAAGAAATACGGTGCGGACGGCGCCAAAGAGCGCATCTATTGCACGACGGACAAGGCCAAAGGCACCCTGAAGGAACTGGCGGACCGGGAGGGTTACGCGACCTTTGTTGTTCCCGATGACGTCGGGGGCCGCTATTCTGTGCTGACCGCTGTAGGCCTTCTGCCGATTGCCGCCGCCGGCTGTGATATCCAGAGGATCATGGACGGCGCAAAGGGCGCTCAGGAGGCATACAGCTGTGGCTGTCTGGAAAAGAATGAGTGTTATCAATACGCGGCCACCCGCTTCGCCCTCTCACAGAAAGGGAAGGCAGTGGAGATCATGGCCAGTTTTGACCCCTGCTTCGCTATGATGGCGGAGTGGTATAAGCAGCTTTTTGGCGAGAGCGAAGGTAAGGACAACAAGGGCATCTACCCCTCTTCTGTTATTTTCTCCACCGACCTGCATTCTCTGGGCCAGTTTATCCAAGACGGTTCCCGAATGATGTTCGAGACCTTTATCGATATCCAAAAGCCCAAGCAGGACTTTTTCATCGAGGAGGATCCGGAAAATCTGGATGGTCTGAACTTCCTTTCGAACCAGGAGATGAGCAGGGTCAACCGCAAGGTGATGGAAGCCACTATCTTGGCCCATACCGAAGGCGGTGTGCCTGCCGTTGTTCTGGAAGTCCCGGAGATCAATGAGTATGAATTCGGCTGGATGGTCTATTTCTTTGAGAAGGCCTGCGCGATTTCCGGCTATCTTCTGGGGGTCAATCCCTTTGACCAGCCTGGTGTGGAAAGCTATAAGAAAAACATGTTCGCTTTGCTGGGCAAGCCCGGCTATGAGGATCGCCGCGCGGATTTGGAGGCCCGGCTTTCCAAGTAGCCCTTATGAAGGACAGGTATCCCGGCGCCGGTAGATTTGGCATATGCGGCGGGATTCTTGCATAACAACAAACGGGGCGGGTCCGCCCCGATAAAATGGAGGTACGCGATATGATTAAACTGATCGTAGGGAAAAAAGGCACCGGCAAAACCAAGATCCTGGTGGACATGGTCGAAGCGGCGGAAAAGATTTCCAGCGGCAATGTCGTCTGCATTGAAAAGGTCCCGCACCTCACCTATGACATTCCTTCCTCTGTCCGGCTGATGGAGACTTCCAAGGATGAGATTGAGGGATATGACGAGTTTTACGGCTTCCTGACAGGTGTCCTTGCCGGTAATTTTGACATCACGGATATGTTCATTGACTCTACGCTTCGCATTGGCGGTCGGGATT
>CAKXAF010000161.1 GCA_934869045.1 uncultured Nitrososphaerota archaeon
GTTCAATGGATGCACCAGGTTGGAAGGTTCCCAGCAGGATGCCGTTTCCACCATCACCGATGTCGGTCCCGCCCAATTCCGATGCGCCTTTTTTCACCTGAATGGTCAGCTGCTTCAAAAAATCCGGATTATAAAACTGCGGATCCGCAGAATGCACGCCGGTTTCGGACGAAACGCCGGAAACCTCCTCTGAGTAAGCGCATTCTCGGGCATACAAATAAAGATTGTAATAGCTGCTGTTTTTCCCATCCGCCCGAATGGTGATTTTCTGATTCCGGGAATCACCAGGCATAACGTTCTGAAAATTTTCAAAAAGATTGGCGCTGCTGAGACGGATGACTGCCTTGCCGCCTGCCTCTGATATCGTGACAGAAGGCTGGGCAATCTCCTGGGCCGCGCCAACTGTTCCCGCTACACTGACTGCGAAGAAAAACGACAGTGTCAGAAGCGCGGCGGTAAAACGTTTGCCTTTTTGTGAACTTTTCATATTGCCGCCTCCCTTATTCCGCTGTCAGACAGCCCGCGCTGTCGATTCCGACCGGCCAGCCGGTAGCTGCTAATGCGCTGGCAGGCCGGGACTGAACCGCTTGGCTGAGAATGATTACCTGCAGGTGGGCGCCATCCGGGCAGGCCTCCTGCACAGCCTTCAGGCTATCAATCAGATTTGTTGTAGAAGCCCCCGGCGCCACAGCCTGTGCATGGTACCAAAAACCGTCCTTTTCAAACCAGTTTTGACCGGTTTGGATAATCATACAGTCCTCCGCTTGGGCCGGAGCTACGATATTCCCATCGTCGTCTACCCAGTTGGCAGTCCACACGGCCCGAATATAAGCGTCCGTATTGCCGGCATTCCGAATCTGAACGTTTTCTTTTTCCGTTTTGTCGAAGTCCTCAGTGACCTCCACGACCACCCTGCCGGGTGTAAATACGTTTTCTACGGGATTCGTCCGGTCGATAAGGAACGCCAGCGTACCGCCTGCACCGGCGGCCAGCAGCAAGACAAGGGAGAACGCTAAAATCAGCGGTCGGATGCGTCTTTTCTGATAAAGCCTCATGCCGCTTCTCCTCCTTCCGCGCCGGAACCCCCATCCCTCTGCTTTTTGGGAAGCAGGACCGCCGTCATTACCTGGGCCATTCTTTCCAGACCGCCGGCAGGCGGGTCAAAGTCGTTGGCTGCGCTGGCTTCATGAGAAAGCCAACCGGTTTCAGCAAGGTTGTTGGTGATTACAGCGTTCCCTTCGGGAACTGTTCTGCTCAAATTCAACGCTGGGCTGTCTTGAGCGTCGTACCGCCAGGACCAACTTTCCTCCTCCACGATGGTGTAGGTACCAATGGGAAGACCGGTAAGAGTCACTGTATCACTGAGCACGCCGCTGCCGGTACCCAAAGCGATGGTATAGCTTCTCGCCGAGGCAAAGGCATTTCCGGCCCCCTGAACGGTGATGAGGAAGGTATCACAGTCATCATAGGTGCCGTTCGCGGTGAAGCTCTTGCTCACCGTCAGAGAACAAGTCTTGACGTGGACAACAAACTCACCATCACTGGGCTTTTCGCAGGCCGTGATGCAGTCTGATCCCTTCTGCCAGTCAAAATCCGTGTGGTTGGTATAGTCGATGCCGCCGATTTTCACCGTAACATTGACCGGGGTTTCCGCCTCAAGCATACCGGCCGGTACGTTGTACTCGTAAGCCAGAACCGGCGCAACCCCCATAGCCGCAGGAGCTGCCGCTGTGCCGTGACGCCAGACAACGCCAACAAGGTTGTCGGCATAATCAGCGGTCTCTCCCAGATAGATGGTACTGTCTCTCCAGGTGACGGTGGGCTTGAACACATGGACTAGGAACTGGCCCTTACTGCTGTCAAAGCCGCAGCCGTTCAAGCCGCAGGTATGCCGGAACGAAACCTTCTCCAACGGAATCGTGACAGAGCCATATCCAACTGACGCAGTCTTCACATAATAGTCGTCTACCGCGCTGTCAGCCTGAGGGTTGAAGGTATAAGAAAGGGCCGGCTCTGTACCGAGAAGTGCGCCGGAAGCCGTCGCATGTTTCCAGCTTACCGCAAAGTTCCCACTGTATGCGGGGATTGTACCCAGATAAGTATTGATATCTCGGAAGGTGATCTCCGGAGTGAAAACGTTCACCCGTCCGCTGTCCGAGGTGCTCGAACCGGTCAGTGTTCCGGAAACAGCGGCGGCCGTAACTGTAAAGGTCGCATCCTCCGTCATACTGCCGGTGGGCTTTCCATTGACAGTATAGTTAATAGTCTCGACATAATCGTCCTTCCAGGCATCGGCGCCCGTTGGCCGTACGACAGCATCATAGAAGCTGGCGTCCATAAGCGCGCTCCCATCTGTGCCATAATAGACGTTCAGCTCCTTTACCGCAGGAGCAGGAATGCTGATTTTTACATTGGCGGTCGGGGTAGGAAAACTATATTCCGCTTCGGTGCAATCGCTGCGCATAAAAATACCGGAGCCTGTATCATTGGTAGGAACTCCGCTGCCGCCCCAGAAGCCATCTTCGACCTTGATCGGGATTTCAATCCGCAGCTTTTCGCCGTAATAGCTGACGTTGGAACCGGAAGTCCGAGGGTTTTCCGCAACATAGCGGTTGGAGAAATCAAAACCGCTGGCGTCGATGGTTTTTCCGGTGACGGTGACCGCGCCGGTCAGCTCTGTTTTGCCGCTTTCGTCAAATTGATAGCCATCGGCCGTCTTCCCGGTGGAGGGGACCGCATAGGCCTTGATGCCGCTGGTATCGCCGTTGACGGTGAAATACGGTGAGATCACGTCCCGCACCACGGATTCTGCGTTCAGGGTAACGGACGTGCTGCCGGAACCGATTTGGCTCTGGATGGATTCGAAAATTTTGTTAAGATCTGCGGCATTGCTTGCTGTCAGGTAATAATTTTTATCTGCGTCGGCAGTTCTGGTAAAATTTCGGGTGATTTTATAGCCGGTCCCGTCACCAGCCAGGTGGTTTCCAGGATTATAAGTGTCTCTTTCCACACCGATTTCCGTCGCGTCTTCATAATTGGTGGAAAGATAATTCAGGAATCGATTTCCTGCCGCGATATCAATTCCTTCAAAATCATTTCTGCCGAATATGGAAGCTGCCCAAGACCCGCCCCAATAGTTGTCAACTTCACCAGTACAGGAGATATCTTTATAGAGAAGATAGTCCCACTTTTCACCATAAAGTTCATTGGGATTTACGCCGTTAAAGATGCCGATGGAATAAACGGTTACGCCTGCATCCTTCAAGACTTTTGCGGAAGAAATCGCAGCAGTCGCAACACTTGTCTCAAAATTGGTATTATTTGTCGGCACACCGTCCGTAAAAACGATGACCACTTTATTCCGGGTTGTGTTGGTTCCGGTGTAGGAATATCCAGAGCCCATCAGCTCTTCTGCCTCTTTCATACCCGCATCCACTCGGGTAGCTCCCGAAGGCGCATCCGGCAAACGGTCTACCTCATCTTTTAACGCGGACTCCCCATCGGGATTCACGTTTGTCCAACCCCGCAGAACGTCCGCATCGCTGTCAAAGGTCACGATGGCAAGACGGTGGTCGGCCTTATCCGAATATTTTTCTCCCATGGCGGAGATAAAGTTATTGACGGCCTGCTTCATCGCGTACTGCCGGCGTTCTGCATTAGTACTCGTTGAGTTCCCGGCAAAATTATACGCCATTGACCCAGACTGATCCAACACCAAAACAACGTCGGTGGGAACCGCTTCCGTCACGGTCTCCGTTGTATATTTTCCAGTGGCGTAAGCCTCCAGAACCAGCTTGCCGGTGCCCGTTTCCGAATCCCATTCCGTCAGGTTTTTGGACGAAACCAATTTATCTTCCTCAGCGGCGAGGGGCTGCGCCAGCAAACTGCGGCGGAGGAGCACCTTTTTGACGGTCTCTACCGCCACCGGCGGCAAGAACGGACCCGCTTCGGTGAAGGAAATCGTCTCGGGCATTTCCGGCCCGTCCAGCAATGCCAGCTCGGAAATGCGGTTCTGCAGGACGGTGAGCTGATCCTCCGTAAAGGCCGCAAGCTCCTCGTCTGTCAGATTCTGCACGATCGCTTCGAATTCATCAATGGTTTCCGCCGCCATCAGGGAATCATATGGCAGCGTCGTGCGGGACACTGCGCACTGTTCGCAGACGAGCGGATCATTTCCGTGCTCACAGGTTCCCATCTCTTCAGAACTCTCCTTGCTGGATTCACTGATTTCTGCATCGGGTTCGCTCTCCTCAGCGCTTGGTCCGCTGCTTTCAGCACTGGACTCACTGCTGTCAAGCTGGCTGGAGCTGGAGAAAGATTCTTCATTCGCTTCTGCCGCCAGAACCATCGAAGGCAGGGCAATGGACAACGCGATGGACATCGTCAGCAAACCAGCCAGTAACCTTTTTTTCAGTTTCATGGGTTCCCCTCTCTTCCTGTCTATTGATTTTCGGAGGAGCGATCCCCTTCCGGAGCGGAAGAGGCCTCGGATGAATGGCCCGGCCAGCCCTTGATTTCGTCGACCGTCCAAGAGTCGCCGGACGGCGTGTTGTGATCGCTCTGAACTGCCTGTACTTCTATTTTAATACTGTAGGAAGCTCCTTTATATTCGTTTCCGAGGGCGGGAGCGCTGAAAGACACAGTTGTAAAGAGGGGCGCAGTTATTGAATTTTCCGTGGTAAGGGGCGTGCGGTAGTAATACCAGCCATCCGCGCCCTCGACCCAGTTGACCAAATCCAGATTCATCGCAACCTCGTTTGGGGACAATTCCCGCACAGAGCCATCCGTCAAAGTCATGCTGTCCATTATTCGTATACGGATCCAGCAATCGGCAGAACCATCCAGTTTTTTTACTGCCACCAGTTTGCTGGCCTCTGTACCGGGCATGACGGCCATGCCTTTCGGATAAACTGCGATAAAATCAGGCCACTGGGAAAAGTTCTCCTCTATCCCATCCGTTTTCTCGGGCTGTGTCTTATCCAGCAGTTCCACCTGGATGCTGCCTGCCGTAATGATATTGTGCGCAGTTTCCTTCGCCGTCAGGTAAGCCATCGTTCCATAGGCTGCCAGCGAAACGACCAGCACCAGCACTGCGGCAATGAAGATCCTTTTTTTCATGCACAACGACTCCTCTCGATCTTTCTGATATCCAATACGCTCCTCGTGCGGAGCTTTGCACAGGCCGCGCGTGAGCGTCCTGAAAAAGGCGTTCACGCGCGGCCTGCCCACAGGTCGGGCAGGCCGGGGGGGGGGATAAACGGATACAGCTTATTTGCTGAAAGCGGCCCAGGCGGCGTCTGCATCGGCAAAAGTAAGAGCCTGAATGGCGTCAGCCTTCACGACAATGTTCAGGCTGTTTACGTCATTAAACACTTCCAGCTCGTCATCCAGGTCAGAGGGGATGACCACGGAAGTAAACAGGGGTTCAAGCTCCTCGTCGCCGGAGACAGCGTTTACTGTTGTAGCATAACGGAACTCATAGGTAATGGTGTCGGCATTGGCGTCGCAGGACTCGCCTGCGTATCCCCATTTCTCCTCATTGTAGCCTGTGAAGATATCGCGCAGGTTTGCTCCGCCTTTATCCTTAAAAACTTCATCCCATTTGCTGACGTGGTCGATTGTCACAAGCATCCGGACGTAGGATTCCTGGCTGCCGCTCTTAACTGTGACCACAGGGTTCTTTGTGAATGAAGCCCCGGGGACAATCACGTGGGCCGCACTGGAATCCCAGTTGGTCTCCGTCAGCTCAATGTTCACATCGCCGACGGTGAAGGTGTTCGTAGCGGTCTTGGTATCAGAGAAATAGGCCAGCATGCCGCCGACAGAGACAGAAAGCATCAGCACAACGGCAGTAACAAGGATGACGATTGATTTTTTCTTCATGATAAGTACTTCCTTTCAAAATAAAATGAACGGTTTCGTTTGTCAAGAGGGCCTGCCCGGTTTATTTCTGAAGTTCATACCAAGCGTCTTTGGCAGTGCCAAAGCTCGCCTTCTGGATAGCGTAGGCCTTAAAGGTGAGGGTGGGAAGCGTAGCGCCGGAAGCTTCCAGAGCGTCCATATTTTCTTTGGTTACCGAATTATTAACCGTGACCTGATCGTCTGCCAGGACGGAAATCGGCGTACCCTTGGCAGCCTCGCCCGTGTAGTAGTAAACGCCGGCGGCTGCATCCGGCACAGCCGTCCAGTCTGCCGCCATGTCATAGCTGATGTAGGTTTCTAAATTATCGCTTGCTGTAACCTCCACAAAGAGCCAGCAATCCTCGCTTCCAGCCTCAACTGTGACCTTCGGATCCTTTGCGATTGTCTGGCCGGGAACCATCTTGAACTGATAGCTCGCATCGGCCCCTTCCGTTTCGGCCAGAGTAATGTCGATGTTTCCAACCGTAAAGGTGTTCTTCACCTCGCCGGTGGTGG